>NZ_JBSGDY010000138.1:0-17740 GCF_053602615.1 Micromonospora sp. NPDC004336 | reverse complement strand
CGTGCTGGGCTGTGGTCTGGCGGCCCTGGCTGGCCGTCGACGCGGTCGCCCGGTCGCTGGCCGACCTGCCCGCCATGCCGGTCGGGCTCGACGGGGAACGGGTCATGGAGACCGTACGGACCCACCCGGGCGCGCAGTACGTGGTGACGTCAGGCGAAGATGTCGTCGGCATCCTGCACATCGCGGATCTGGCTCAGCTCCTCGAACCTCAACGGAAGATGAACACGTGACCGCAACTCCCCCCGCCGCCCCGGCCGAACCGGGCGCCCCGGCGCCCGCCCACACCCCGGCGCTGCCCCCCGTGCACCGCGGCCCGTTCCGGCCCGGTGACCGGGTGCAGCTGACCGACCCCAAGGGGCGGATGCACACGGTCACCCTGGAGCCCGGCAAGGCGTTCCACACCCACCGCGGCATCCTGGAGCACGACGCGCTGATCGGCCTGCCCGACGGCAGCGTGGTCACCACCAGCGGCGGCGGCACCGCGTTCCTGGCCCTGCGCCCGCTGCTGTCGGACTACGTGCTCTCCATGCCGCGCGGCGCCCAGGTGATCTACCCGAAGGACTCGGCCCAGATCGTCGCCATGGGCGACATCTTCCCCGGCGCCAAGGTCCTGGAGGCCGGCGCCGGCTCCGGGGCGCTGTCCTGCTCGCTGCTGCGCGCCGTCGGCACCGAGGGCGAGCTGCACTCGTTCGAGGTGCGCGACGACTTCGCCCAGATCGCCAGGCGCAACGTCGAGGCGTTCTTCAACGGACCGCACCCGGCGTGGCGCCTGCACGTCGGCGACGTCGCCGACTGCGCCGAGACCGGCTTCGACCGGATCATCCTCGACATGCTCACCCCGTGGGAGACCCTCGACATGGTCGAGCGGGCCCTGGTGCCCGGCGGCGTGTTCATCGGCTACGTCGCCACCACCCCCCAGCTGTCCGAGCTGGTCGAGGCGCTGCGCGAGCGCGGCGGCTGGACCGAGCCGCGCGCCTGGGAGTCGCTGGTGCGCGACTGGCACGCCGAGGGCCTGGCGGTGCGCCCGGACCACCGCATGATCGCGCACACCGCGTTCCTGGTCTCCGCGCGTAAGCTCGCTCCCGGCGTGACGGCGCCGCCGCGTCGCCGCAAGCCCAGCAAGGGCGCCGAGGCGTACGCCGAGCGCCGTCAGGCGCTGCGCGAGGCGGAGGCGGCCCGACAGGCCGCCGCCGCCCGGGCCGCCGCGGTCTCCCCGGCCGAGGCCGCGGACACGACGCAGCCGTGACCCCGGCAGGGGGCGGCGGGGAGTGAACGGACGGAAGCCGTCGGCCGGTGCGGGTCGGCGGCACGGGTGCGGGGAGGTGGCATGAACCGGCCGGGCTTCGGCGGTGACCTGCCGGCGGTGTTTCCCGACTGGTCGCCCTACCAGGATCTCGAATCGGCGGCCCGGGCCTACCTGCGCGATCCCGACGTCGCGCTGGAGGCGCTGGGCGGGGTGCTGCGCGGGGCGTCGGTGCTCGGCTTCACCCTGGAACGCTTCGTCAACGAGGTCAACGGGGTGTGGCAGGAGGTCGTGGTCTGCGACGGCAGCCGGCTCGTCCTCTGGCACGGCGAGGACGTGCCGCCGGGGGAGGGGCCGCCCGGGTCGATGACCTCGTCGCTGCGGGTGGTGCCGGTCTCCACCGTCACCGAGGTGGGCTGCCGGCGCCGGCTCACCCGCGACGACAGCGGCGGCATCCGCGTCGACAGCATCGACGTCTATCTGCTGCTGACGTCGCTGGACGAGGCGCCGCCCAGCGACGAGGCGGTGGGCGCGCCCCGGCACGACGCGCTGCGCTTCGGCAAGACCCTCGACGACGGGGGCGCGGGGCAGATCGCCCGGCTGGAGGAGTTCGCCCGCCTCGTCGCCTCGGTGGTCGGCCGCCCGATGCTCTGAGGCGTACGCCCCCGGCCGGTCGCGATCGGCCGGGGCGCGCGGTCCGGTCGTCCTCCCGCGCCGTCGGGCGCGGGAGGACGGGCCGTCAGTCCTCCTCGGCCTCGGGGCCGGCGACCTCGACGCCGTCGCTGCCGCGCACGACGTGGATGCACTCGCCCGGGCACTCCCTGGCCGAGTCGATCACCTCGAGGCGCAGGTGCTCGGGCACGTCGACCCGGCTGCCCGGCGCCGTCAGCAGCTCACCGTCGGGGCCCTTGACGTAGGCGAGCCCGTCGACGTCGAACTCGAAGACCTCCGGCGCGTACTGCACGCAGAGCCCGTCGCCCGTGCAGAGGTCCTGGTCCACCCAGACCTGAAGCTGGTCGGTCATGACCTCCGCCACGACGCACCCCCCATGTTCTCCCGTCCCACGCTCCGACGGTACCCGAACGCCCGGACCGGCCCTCGGGGCCACCCTTGGCGATCAAGGTTCGGTGACGAGCGCGTTGCGTGGGACCGAATCGGCCTCATAGCGGCTAGTGTTAGGGCAGAACGTTCAAGCCCCCCGGGGAGGTGGGACGTGGCACGCAGCGACGACGCGGACTCGCGCGCCGCACGGTGGGAGAAGGAGGCCCACGATCTCTCCACGCAGGTCGCGTTCCTTCAAGAGGAACTCGCTCTGGTGCGGCGCAAGTTGACCGAAAGCCCCCGACACGTCCGGCAGCTCGAAGAGCGGCTGGCGGCCACCCAGGCACAGTTGGCGCGGCTGACCGAGAACAACGACCGGCTCGTGAGCACCCTCAAGGAGGCTCGCGCGCAGATCGTGACGCTCAAGGAGGAGATCGACCGCCTCGCACAGCCGCCGAGTGGCTACGGCGTCTTCCTCGCGCGGCACGACGACGGCACGGTGGACGTGTTCACCGGCGGGCGCAAGCTCAGGGTCGCCGTCTCGCCCTCGCTGGACGTCGCCGAGCTGCGGCGCGGCCAGGAGGTCCTGCTCAACGACGCGCTCAACATCGTCGACGCGTTCGGCTACGAGCGGGTCGGCGAGGTGGTCATGCTCAAGGAGATCCTGGCGGGTCCCGAGGGCAGCCCGGGCGACCGGGCCCTGGTGGTCTCGCACTCCGACGAGGAGCGCATCGTGCACCTCGCCGAGACCCTGATCGGCTCGCCGATCCGGGCCGGCGACTCGCTCATGATCGAGCCCCGCTCGGCCTACGCCTACGAGCGGATCCCGAAGAGCGAGGTCGAGGAGCTGGTCCTCGAGGAGGTGCCGGACGTCGACTACACCGACATCGGCGGCCTCCACGCCCAGATCGAGCAGATCCGCGACGCGGTGGAGCTGCCCTTCCTGCACGCCGACCTGTTCCGCGAGCACCAGCTCCGGCCGCCGAAGGGCATCCTGCTCTACGGTCCACCCGGCTGCGGCAAGACGCTGATCGCCAAGGCCGTGGCCAACTCGCTGGCGAAGAAGATCGCCGAGCGGGAGGGCAAGGAGAGGCACACCAGCTTCTTCCTCAACATCAAGGGCCCGGAGCTGCTCAACAAGTACGTCGGCGAGACCGAGCGGCACATCCGGCTGATCTTCCAGCGGGCCCGCGAGAAGGCCGGCGAGGGCACCCCGGTCATCGTGTTCTTCGACGAGATGGACTCGGTGTTCCGGACCCGGGGCTCCGGTGTCTCCTCCGACGTGGAGAACACGATCGTCCCCCAGCTGCTCAGCGAGATCGACGGCGTGGAGGGCCTGGAGAACGTCATCGTCATCGGCGCCTCCAACCGGGAAGACATGATCGACCCGGCGATCCTGCGTCCCGGCCGGCTCGACGTGAAGATCAAGATCGAGCGGCCGGACGCCGAGGCGGCCAAGGACATCTTCTCCAAGTACATCCTCCCCGGGCTGCCCCTGCACCCGGACGACCTGGCCGAGCACGGCGGCGACCCCCAGGCCACCGTCGCGGCGATGATCGACGCGGTCGTCCTGCGAATGTACTCGGAGACCGAGGAGAACCGCTTCCTCGAGGTCACCTACGCCAACGGCGACAAGGAAGTCCTCTACTTCAAGGACTTCAACTCCGGCGCGATGATCCAGAACATCGTCGACCGGGGCAAGAAGATGGCCATCAAGGAGTTCCTCACCTCCGGCCGCAAGGGCCTGCGCCTGCAGCACCTCCTCGACGCGTGCGTCGACGAGTTCCGGGAGAACGAGGACCTGCCCAACACCACCAACCCCGACGACTGGGCCCGCATCTCCGGCAAGAAGGGCGAACGGATCGTCTACATCCGCACGCTCGTCTCCGGCGGCAAGGGCGCGGAGGCCGGCCGGTCGATCGAGACCGCCAGCAACACCGGTCAGTACCTCTGACCCACACCCGCACGGGGCCCGCGACGCGACGCGTCGCGGGCCCCGTTCCGTCCGCCCCCGACCCGTCCCGCGCCGAACGCCCCGGTCCGGCGCGCCCCCATCCGCCGTACGGCCGACTACGCTCGACGTGACGGGGGACCGGTCGGGCGAGCGAAGCAGGTAGGTCGATGAGCGTTAGACGGATCATGGGCACCGAGGTCGAGTACGGCATCTCCGTGCCCGGCCAGGCCGGGGCCAACCCCATGGTCACCTCCTCGCAGGTGGTCAACGCCTACGGGGCGCGCCCGGAACTCAACCGGGGCGGCCGCGCCCGCTGGGACTACGAGGAGGAGTCCCCGCTGCGGGACGCCCGCGGCTTCACCTACTCCGGGGCCGCGTACGACCCGGCCGAGGCCCTCGCCGACGAGGACCTCGGGCTGGCCAACGTGATACTCACCAACGGCGCGCGGCTCTACGTCGACCACGCCCACCCGGAATACTCCACCCCCGAGGTGACCAACCCGCGGGACCTGGTGCGCTGGGACAAGGCGGGGGAGCGGGTGATGGCCGAGGCGGCCCGCCGCGCCGCCACCATCCCCGGCACCCAGCCCATCCACCTCTACAAGAACAACACCGACAACAAGGGCGCCAGCTACGGCTCCCACGAGAACTACCTGATGCGCCGCCAGACGGCCTTCGCCGACATCGTGGCGTACCTGACGCCGTTCTTCGTGACCCGGCAGATCGTCTGCGGCGCCGGCCGCGTCGGCATCGGCCAGGACGGCGGGCAGAGCGGCTTCCAGATCTCCCAGCGCGCCGACTTCTTCGAGGTCGAGGTCGGCCTGGAGACCACCCTCAAGCGGCCGATCATCAACACCCGCGACGAGCCGCACGCCGACGCCGACAAGTACCGCCGGCTGCACGTCATCATCGGCGACGCCAACCTGTCGGAGATCTCCACGTACCTCAAGGTCGGCACCACCGCCCTGATCCTCACGATGATCGAGGAGAAGGCGCTCGGCGCCGACCTGGGCATCGCCGACCCGGTCAGCGAGCTGCGCGCGGTCAGCCACGACCCCTCCCTGACGCACCGCATGCGGCTGCGCGACGGGCGGCGGCTCACCGCGTTGGACGTCCAGTGGGCCTACTACGAGCGGGTGCGGTCCTTCGTGGACGACCGCTACGGCGCCGACGCCGACGAGCAGACCCTGGACGTGCTCGCCCGCTGGGAGAGCGTGCTGGACCGACTGGGCCGCGACGTCATGCTCTGCGCCGACGAGCTGGACTGGGTGGCCAAGCTGCGGCTGCTGGAGGGCTACCGGGAGCGCGAGAAGCTCGGCTGGGGCTCGCACAAGCTCCAGCTCGTCGACCTGCAGTATTCGGACGTCCGCCCGGAGAAGGGCCTCTACCACCGGCTGGTCTCCCGGGGAGCGATGAAGACCCTGCTCGACGACGAGGAGACCCGCACGGCGATGACCGAGCCGCCGGAGGACACCCGCGCCTACTTCCGCGGCCGGTGCCTGGCCCAGTACGCCTCCGAGGTGGTCGCCGCCAGCTGGGACTCGGTCATCTTCGACGTGGGCCGGGAGTCGCTGGTGCGGGTGCCGATGATGGAGCCCGAGCGCGGCACCCGCAAGCACGTGGGCGCGCTCTTCGACCGCTGCCCCAGCGCCAAGGATCTGCTGGAGACCCTCACCGGCGGCTGACCGCGGTGGACGGATGCCCGCCCTGTGCCGAAGCCGGCGCGCGGCGGGCTTTTCGTCGCCTCCGCGAGGTAAGTTGATCGCAGGGCGATCGTGGAGGAGGCAGCAATGGCCACTCGTGACAGCGGCGGGCAGTCGCAGTCGGGCAAGTCGCGTCAGGGCGAGGAGATCGAGGACGTCACCACGGAGGCGAATCCGGAGGTCGCCGAGCGGCACGCCGAGATCACCGAGGACGTCGACGACCTGCTCGACGAGATCGACTCCGTCCTGGAGGAGAACGCCGAGGAGTTCGTGCGCGGGTATGTACAGAAAGGGGGGGAGTGATACCATATGTCCGATTCGGCGGGATCGTCGGACAAGGTATGCCCCCAATGTGACCGGTTGCTGCCCGCCGCCGAGTTCCACCGCAACCGGCGACGGGCGGACGGGCTCGCCTACTACTGCAAGTCATGTGCGGCGGCTCGCTCGGCGGCGAGCCGCCGCAGGCGTGGCATCGGGCCGCAGAAGCGGTCGGCCACCCCGGTTGGCGAAGGGCTCAAGTGGTGCCCGGACTGCGAGCAGATCAAGCCCCTCGACGAGTTTCCGCGCACCACCAGGAGCAGCGGCCGGCACAGCTACTGCAAGCCCTGCCACAACGCCCGGGGAAGAGAGACCGCTCAGCGGCTCTACGGCGGCACGCGCGAGTACCACCTGCGGCGGCGCTACGGCATCGGGGAGCGGGAGTTCCAGGAGCTCCTGGCCGAGCAGGGCGGCGTCTGCGCGATCTGTGGCACACCGGACCCCCAACATCTGGACCACGATCATCGCACCGGGTGGGTGCGCGGGATATTGTGCTTCAACTGCAACGGTGGTCTCGGTCAGTTCCGTGACGATCAGTCGCGGCTGGCGGAGGCGATCACATATCTGAGAGGAACCACGTGGCAGCGGGTTTTGATCCATCCGGGCGTCTACCAGATGTGTTCACCAACGCGGGGACGTCCTCCTTCACCTCGTTCCTGAGCAAGGTGGCCCCCGAGATGCTGCCCGGCCGACGGCCGCTGCCGCCGGGCATGGCCGCCGACATGGCGCCGCACGCGACGACGATCGTGGCCATCTCGGCCGCCGGCGGCGTCGTGATGGCCGGCGACCGGCGGGCCACCATGGGCAACCTGATCGCCCAGCGCGACATCGAGAAGGTGCACCCGGCCGACGCGTACTCCCTGGTGGGCATCGCGGGCACGGCGGGCATCGGCATCGAGCTGATGCGACTGTTTCAGGTGGAGCTGGAGCACTACGAGAAGATCGAGGGCGCGATGCTCTCGCTCGACGGCAAGGCCAACCGGCTCGCCTCGATGATCCGGGGCAACCTGGGCGCCGCGATGCAGGGCCTCGCGGTGATCCCGCTCTTCGCCGGTTTCGACCTGGCCGCGAAGGACCCGGCGCGGGCCGGCCGGATCTTCAGCTTCGACGTCACCGGCGGTCCCTACGAGGAGACCGGCTACGACGCGATCGGCTCGGGCTCGCTCTTCGCCAAGTCCGCGCTGAAGAAGCGCTTCCAGCCGGGTCTCCCGGTCGACGAGGCGGTCCGGCTCGCGGTAGAGGCGCTCTACGACGCGGCCGACGACGACACCGCGACCGGCGGTCCGGACCTGATCCGCCGGATCTACCCGGTGGTGATGACGGCGACGGCGGAGGGCACCCGCCGGCTCACCGACGAGGAGATGTCGGCGATCGCCGAGAGCGTGGTCTCGGCCCGGATGGAGAACCCGGGCGGTTGATCCGCCCCCGCCCCGCACCAGCAGCAGCCGTCAGCACAGCGCCCTAAGGAGAACCGCCGCCGTGGCCATGCAGTTCTACGCCTCGCCCGAGCAGATCATGCGCGACCGCTCCGAGCTGGCCCGCAAGGGCATCGCCCGGGGCCGCAGCGCGGTGGTCCTGAGCTATTCCGGCGGGGTGCTCTTCGTCGCCGAGAACCTCTCCAGCGCCCTGCACAAGGTCAGTGAGATCTACGACCGGATCGGCTTCGCCGCGGTCGGCCGCTACAACGAGTTCGAGAACCTGCGCCGCGCCGGCGTGCGGATGGCGGACCTGAACGGCCTGAGCTACGACCGGCGCGACGTCACCGGCCGGGCCCTGGCGAACGCGTTCGCGCAGACCCTGGGCGCCATCTTCACCGAGCAGTCGAAGCCGTTCGAGGTGGAGATCTGCGTGGCCGAGGTCGGCGCGACCGCCGAGGACGACGAGCTCTACCGGCTCACCTACGACGGCTCGGTCAACGACGAGCCGGGCCGGATGGCGATGGGCGGGCAGGCCGAGGCGATCACCGGGGTGCTGAAGTCCCACCACCGTCCGGACATGTCGCTGGGCGAGGCGGTCAAGGTCGCCGTGCAGGCGCTGAGCAGCGTCGGGGGAGAGGGCGGCGCCGCCCGGACCATCGCCGCCAACCAGCTGGAGGTCGCGGTCCTGGACCGGCGCCGGGTGGGGCGGACGTTCCGCCGCGTCACCGGGGCCGCCCTGACCGCGCTGCTCGACGGCGACAAGGCGGCGGAGCCGGAGGTGTCGGCGCGCCCGGAGACCCCGACCGCGCCGACCGAGGAGGCGAAGAAGCCCACCACGTCGGCCGGCTCGGCCGACCTGGAGGGCCAGCAGACCGAAAGCCCCGAGGCGTAGCGGAGCCCGACGGAGGGCGGGCGTCCGGGTCGTGGCCCGGGCGCCCGCCCTCTTCGGTACGCGTCGCCGCCGGCCCGCCCGCCGTCGCCGACGTTCGTCCACCCGCCGCGGCGGCGTCCACTCGCACCGGTCGGCGTGCCCGCGTGGCCGGGGTGCGTACGCGCGGGCGGGCACCCCGGCGGGAGACGCCGCGTCGAGCGCTGCCATCTGGGGCCTCGGGCGGCTAGTGTCTCACCATGGAGCGGCGAATCTTCGGCCTCGAGACCGAGTACGGCGTCACCTGCACCTACCGCGGGCAGCGGCGGCTGTCCCCCGACGAGGTCGCCCGATACCTCTTCCGCCGGGTGGTGTCGTGGGGCCGGTCGAGCAACGTGTTCCTGCGCAACGGCGCCCGGCTCTACCTCGACGTCGGTTCGCACCCGGAGTACGCCACCCCGGAGTGCGACTCGGTGGTCGACCTGGTCGCGCACGACCGGGCCGGCGAGCGGATCCTAGAGGGGCTGCTCGTCGACGCGGAGAAGCGGCTGCACGACGAGGGCATCGCCGGCGAGATCTACCTGTTCAAGAACAACACCGACTCGGCCGGCAACTCGTACGGCTGTCACGAGAACTACCTGGTCTCCCGGCACGGCGAGTTCGGCCGGCTGGCCGACGTGCTGATCCCGTTCCTGGTGACGCGGCAGTTGATCTGCGGCGCGGGCAAGGTGTTGCAGACCCCGCGCGGGGCGGTCTACTGCCTGTCGCAGCGGGCGGAGCACATCTGGGAGGGCGTCTCCTCGGCGACGACCCGGAGCCGGCCGATCATCAACACCCGCGACGAGCCGCACGCCGACGCCGAGCGCTACCGCCGGCTGCACGTCATCGTCGGCGACTCCAACATGAACGAGGTCACCACGCTGCTGAAGGTCGGCACCGCCGACATCGTGCTGCGGATGATCGAGGCCGGGGTGGTGATGCGTGACCTGACGCTGGAGAACCCGATCCGGGCGATCCGCGAGGTGTCGCACGACATCACCGGGCGGCGCAAGGTGCGGCTGGCCTCCGGCAAGGAGGTCAGCGCGCTGGAGATCCAGCAGGAATACCTGGCGAAGGCGACGGAGTTCGTGGAGCGGCGCGGCGGCGACCAGACCGCGAAGCGGGTGGTCGAGCTGTGGGGCCGGGTGCTGCGCGCGGTGGAGACGGGCGACCTGGAGCCGGTGGCCCGGGAGATCGACTGGGTGACCAAGCTGCGGCTGATCGAGCGCTACCAGCGCAAGCACGACCTGCCGCTGTCGCATCCGCGGGTGGCGCAGATGGATCTGGCCTACCACGACCTGCGGCGGGGCCGGGGCCTCTACGGGCTGCTGGAGCGGCGCGGCGAGGTGGACCGGGTGGCGACCGACCCGGAGATCTTCGAGGCCAAGGAGACGCCGCCGCAGACGACCCGGGCGCGGCTGCGCGGGGAGTTCATCCGGCACGCCCAGGAGAAGCGGCGCGACTTCACCGTCGACTGGGTGCACCTGAAGCTCAACGACCAGGCGCAGCGCACCGTGCTGTGCAAGGACCCGTTCCGGGCGTACGACGAGCGGGTGGAGCGGCTGATCGCCAGCATGTGACGGCGCGGCCCGGCCCGGCGCGGTGGCGACCGCCTGCCGGGCCGGGCGGCCCGGTAGGCTGACCGCGCCATGACGACTTCCGAACCGCCCGAGAGCGGCCGCCAGCGGCAGAACTGGGTCGAGCGCCGCCGCGAGAAGATCCGCGAGGAGATCGCGCGTAACCGGCGCGGCGAATACACGGTGCCGACGTGGGTGCTGGCGCTCGCGCTGGTGCTCATGGTGGGCGCCTGGCTCGCTCTGATCTTCTTGGCCTGATCCGGCGGGCGACACCGCAGCCTGGGAGTGGTGGCGGCCCTCGCGGGGCTGGGAGCATCGTGCCGTCCGGCGTTGCCGGTCTGCGGACCGGGCACGCCCCGCCGTGCGGCAGGGATGGTGACGTCATCGCACACATCGACCTCGGTATCGACGAGCGGGCGCATCCGGGCATCCGGGGCCCGATGCGGTTCCGTCCGGAGACGGCCAAGCCACTCAACGCGTTGGCGGAGGCGCTCCTGCGTGCCCCGCACCCGACGCTGACGCCGGGCGAGCGGGAGCTGATCGCGGCGTACGTGTCGGGGCTCAACGAGTGCCGGTTCTGCTGCGCGACGCACGCGGCGTTCGCGGCGGCGCAGCTTCCCTCCGGCATGCCGTTGGTCGACCGGGTGCTCCGCGACCCGGTGGACGCGGAGGTCGACGAGAAGCTGCGGGCGTTGCTGCGGATCGCGGAGGCCGTGCGGCGCAGCGGCCGGGACGTGACCGCGGAGCTGGTGGCGGCGGCGCGGGAGGCCGGCGCGACGGACCTGGAGATCCACGACACGGTCCTGATCGCGGCGGCGTTCTGCATGTACAACCGCTACGTGGACGGGCTGGGCACCCTGGTCCCGGACGACCCGGCGGTCTACGAGAAGGCCGCGGAGCGCATCGTACGGCACGGGTACGTGGAGAGCTGACCGCCCGCCACCGGCGCGCTGAGCCTCGCCGTCCTGCTCGGCTTCGGCGGCCCGCCCGGTTCAGGTGAGCAGGCGGGCGGCGTGCCGGCCGGCCGCGGCGGCGGCCAGGAAGTAGGCGTGGTCGGCGTCGAGGCCCCGGCCCATCGTCGACAGCGGCACCGGCGTCGCCCGCAGCGCGGCGTCGAGCCCGTCGGTGGGCACCCGGACGAGGGTGTGCCGGGCCGCGAGGGAGGCCAGCGCGGCGTCCACCTCGCGGGCCAGCGCCGGGTCCAGCCCGTCGGGCACCACCAGCTCGGCGGGGGCCAGCGCCACCCGGCCGTACGCGGTCAGGCTGTGGTGCGAGACGCCCCGGTGCCGGGGCCGGGGGTCGGCGTCGGAGAGGCGCAGCGACCCGACGGGGCGCCCGCCCAGCGTGGCGACGGCGTTGACGGCCTCGCCGACGGCCACCCCGGAGAAGCCCCACCGGGTGCCGGTGCCCAGGTTGCCGGGCCCCTGGGCGACGATCGCCACGTCGGCGCGGAGCACGTGCCGGGCGGCCAGCAGGCCGCTGTGCACGGTGCTCGCCTCCAGGTCGCCGCCGAAGGCCTGGCCGACGCTGACGGTGCCGACGAGGTGGTCGCGCAGGCCGGCGAGGGTGCGGGAGAACCAGGCGGGCAGCGCGCCGCCGTCGGTCAGCACGTACGCGACCCGGGCGTCGGGGGCGTCGGCGTGGACGCCGGCCAGGATCGCCGGCAGCGCGGAGTGCAGGTCGGCGGTGACGACCGGCAGGCCCGCCAGGTCGTCGGCGGCGGCCAGCACCTCGCGGTGCGGGGACGCCTCCTCGTCGACGCCGAGCAGGATCGGCTGCAGCGGGGTGTAGCGGGCCTTGACGAGGTGGCCGGCGTCGCGGCTGTCGAGGGCCTGCGGCGGGTCCGGCGGGAGCCGGTCGGGCAGCGCCACGACCAGGGCGTACCCGCCGGTGCCGAGGCCCATCAGGAGCGCGCCGGCGTTGAGCAGCACCCGGTCGCCGGGCTCGGGACGGCCGACCAGTGCGGGGTAGGCCAGGGCGCGGACGGTGGCGCCGTCGGGCAGTTCGACGTCGAGTTCCACCGCCCCGGTCCACTGCCGTCGCAGCGTCGTCACCGTTCCCGACCGCCATCGCACCATGCCCGGCACGCTAGCGTCGCGGCCCCGGCCGGCCGCGCCCGGGGCGGGTCCGCCCCACGTCGGCCACCGTCGCGAGCGAGGGGTGGAGTGCTCCGGCGCTGGTCACGGCGTCGGGCGGCAGGGCCGGTGGGTCAGTCGGGGCGGTCGCCGGGGTTCCGGGCAGGCAGGGTCGGTGGGTCAGTCGGGGCGGTCGTCGGGGTCCCGGGGGACGTCGGGCGGGGAGCGGGTCGGGTCGAGGAAGACGTACCGGATCTGGGAGTACCGGGCGGTGAGGCGGCGCTCGGCCTCGTCGGCGGCGGCCTCGATGGTCGCGCCGCTCGCCTCGTCGTCGAAGTCGACCTTGGCGGCGACCAGGACGTCGGCCGGGCCGAGCTGCATGGTCAGCAGCGTGTCGATGCGGCGCACGGCGGGCAGCCCGGCCAGGTCGTCGGCGATCTCGCGGCGCAGCCGCTCCGGCACGGCCCGGCCGACCAGCAGGGAGATGTTGTTGCGGGCCAGCACGGTGGCCACCACGAGCAGCAGCAGGCCGATCAGGACGGAGGCGACGCCGTCCCACAGTTCGTCGCCGGTGAGCTGGGACAGGGCCACCCCGGCGGCGGCCAGCACCAGCCCGACCAGGGCGGCGCTGTCCTCGAGGAACACGGCCTTGACGGTGGTGTCGGACGTCATCCGCAGGAAGCGTCGGGGCGTGGTGTGCCAGTGCCGCGACTCGGCGCGGATCTGCCGCGCGGCGCGGGCCAGCGAGACCGACTCGATGGCGAACGACACGGCCAGCACCACGTACGAGACGAGGTAGTCGCCGCTGTGCTCGTGCACGAGGATGGTGGTGACGCCGTGGGTGATCGCGAATCCGGCGCCGGCGACGAAGGTGAAGACGGCCGCCAGGAACGCCCAGACGTAGCTCTCCTTGCCGTACCCGAACGGGTGGCGGACGTCGGCCGGCCGCGCGCCCCGGCGCAGCGCGAGGTAGAGCAGCACCTCGGTGGTGGTGTCGGCGACGGAGTGGACGGCCTCGGAGAGCATCGCGGCGGATCCGGAGATCAGCCCCGCGACCAGCTTGGCGGCGGCGATGGCGAGGTTGGCGGCGCCGGCGACGACGACCGTGCCGACGCTCTCGGCCTTCACGTCCGGCTGCGCCACGAGGTCACTGTATGGCCGTCGCCGGCCCCGCGCGGGCGAGGCGGCGCGACGCGGCGCACGTCGTGCCCGCGTGGGTGCACGTGCCCGACGGGCGGGCTGCTAGCGTCTACCGCGTGTCGCGGACCCGCACCGAACGCCTGGTCAACCTGGTGATCTGCCTGCTGTCCACGCGACGGTTCCTGACCGCCGCGCAGATCGCCGCGACCGTTCCCGGTTACGAGCACGATCCGGAGGACGCGCGCGACCACGAGGCGTTCCAGCGCAAGTTCGAGCGGGACAAGGCCGAGCTGCGCGAGCTGGGCGTGCCGCTGGAGACCGGGACGGCGAGCGTCTTCGACGCGGAGCCCGGCTACCGGATCGCCCACCGCGAGTACGCGCTGCCCGACATCCCCCTGGAGCCGGACGAGGCCGCCGCGGTGGGCATCGCCGCCCGGCTGTGGCAGCACGCCGGCCTGGCCGCCGCCGCCTCGTCCGGCCTGGCCAAGCTGCGCGCCGCCGGCGTCGACGTGGACCCGCAGGCCACGCTGGGCCTGGAGCCGATGGTCACGGTGGATCCGGCGTTCGCGCCGCTCACGGCCGCCGCCCGCGACCGGCGCGAGGTCGTCTTCGACTACCGGGTGCCCGACCGCGACGAGCCCAACCGCCGCCGGTTGCAGCCGTGGGGCGTGGTCTGCTGGCGGGGCCGGTGGTACGTGGTGGGTCACGACCTCGACCGGGCGGCGACCCGCTGCTTCCGGCTGTCCCGCGTCGTCGGGGCGGTCCGGGTGACCGGCGCGCCCGGCGGCTACGAGCCGCCGGCCGGGGTAGACCTGATCAGCCACGTGGCCCGCTGGTCGGGTCCGGTGGAGCGCACCGGCCGGGCCACCGTGCTGGCCGCCCCGGGCCGCGCCGCCGGGCTGCGCCGCTGGGCGGTCGGAGTCACCGCCGGGCCCGACGGCGACCGGCTCGTGCTGCCGTACGCGGACGCGGACGTCCTCGCCGGCCAGCTCGTCGGCTACGGTCCGGACGTGCGGGTGCTCGACCCGCCCGAGGTGCGGGAGGCGGTCATCCAGCGGCTCAAGGAGATCGCGGTCCGGCACGACGACCTGGCGGTCGCCGGGGGTGCCCGGTGACGCGGCCGGCCGCCCGGGGCGGCTCCCGCGCGTCGGCCGACCGGCTGGCCCGGCTGCTGAACCTGGTGCCCTACCTGCTGGCCCGGCCCGGCATCGAGATCGCCGAGGCCGCCGGTGACCTGGGCGTCACCGAGCGGCAGCTGCGCGAGGACCTGGAGCTGCTGTGGGTCTGCGGGCTGCCCGGCTACGGCCCGGGTGACCTGATCGACATGGCCTTCGACGGCGACCGGGTCACGATCACCTACGACGCGGGCATCGACCGACCGCTGCGGCTCACCCCGGACGAGGCCCTGGCGCTGGTGGTGGCGCTGCGGATGCTCGCCGAGACGCCCGGGGTGGCCAACCGGGAGGCGGTCGAGCGCGCCCTCGCCAAGATCGAGAGCGCGGCCGGCGACCTGGTGGCCGCGCCCGTCGAGGTCCGGCTGCCCGCCGACACGCGCCGGGTGCAGGAGCTGCGGGCCGCCGTCGAGAGCGGCCGGGCCCTGCGCATCACCTACTACACAGCGGCGCGGGACGAGACCACCGACCGCGTCGTCGACCCGCTGCGGATGCTGATGGTGGGCGGCCGGTCGTACGTGGAGGCGTGGTGCCGCCGGGCGGAGGCGGTGCGGCTGTTCCGGGCCGACCGCATCGACGCGGTCACCGAGCTGGACGAGCGGGCCGTCGTGCCGCCGCAGGCGCGCCCGCACGACCTCACCGAGGGCGTGTTCCGGCCCTCGCCGGACCTGCCGCTGATCACGCTGCGGGTCGGCCGCGGCGAGCGGTGGATCACCGAGTACTACCCGTGCGAGCGGGTCGAGGCCGGCGCGGGCGACCAGTGGTTGGTCTCGCTGCGGGTCACCGACCTGGGCTGGGCCCGCCGGTTCGTGCTGGGGCTGGGCCCGGACGTGACCGTGGTCGCCCCCGCGGAGCTGGCCGAGCAGGTGCGCGCGGCGGCGGTCGCCGCCCTCGACGCGTACGCGACCCCGGCGCCGGCCGCGCCCCGACGCCCGGCGGACACGCCGTCGCCGGCGCCGTCGGCCGACCCGGCGGTGCCGGCCGGCACACAGTAGGCTGGCCGCCGTGGTGAAGTGGATCGTGCTCGCGGTGGTGCTGTTCGCGCTCGTCGTGTTCGCCCTGGCCGTCCGGCCGGTGCTGGCGCGGCTGCCCCGGCTGCGTCGCGCGGCGGTCGCCCTGCAACGCCGGGCGACCGAGGCGGAGGCGCTGCGGGACAGCGCGGAGGCGCTCCAGGAGCGGGCCGAGGTGCTCCAGCGGCAGCTCGACACCACCCACCGGCGGCTTGAGTTGATCAAGGCCAAGCGCGGCGGCTGATCGCTCGGTGTCGCGTCGCTGCGCGATCCGCCCCGGTTCCGCTCACCAGCGATCCGTCGGTTGATGTTGACGGGACGTCCCGCGTTGGTCGAGACTTCACCGGCCGGGGGCCAACCAGCGTCACCCGGTGGGTGGCAGCGGCCGTCGACGCACGTACGATGGGCTTCGGTACACCCCTCACGACGACACAGAGCGACTGGAGCTTCCCATGGGTGCCCTCAAGCCGTGGCACATCGCCGTACTCGTGGTCGTGCTGATCCTGCTCTTCGGCGCGAAGCGGCTCCCCGACGCGGCCCGTTCGTTGGGCCGTTCGCTGCGGATCATCAAGGCCGAGACCAAGAGCCTGCACGACGACGACCGCGACCTCGCCGAGAAGGCCGACGCGCAGGCCGGCCACCAGCCGCTCCCGCCGCAGACCGTCCAGGGGCAGCCGTACATGCCGCCGCCGGCCGGGCAGCAGCCGCACGCCGCGCCCCAGCAGCAGCCGTACGCGCCTCCGGTCAACGACCCGGTGCAACGCGTCCGCGACAACTGACCGAAGGGCCCCGAGACCCGTGGCCTTCTCCCTGAAGAAGCGCGGTCCGAGCAGCTTCGAGCGGGCCGCCGACGGCTCGATGACGCTGATCGAGCACATCCGCGAGCTGCGCAACCGGCTGTTCAAGGCGTCGGTGGCGATCCTGGTCGGCTTCGGCTTCGGCGTCTGGCTCGCCGGGCCGGTGCTCAACGTGCTGAAGCGGCCATACTGCGACCTGCCGCAGGCGCGGACGACCAACGGCGCCTGCGACTTCGTCCAGCTCGGCCCGGCCGACCTGTTCCTGCTCAACCTGAAGATCGCGCTCTGGGTCGGGCTGATCATCGCCGCGCCGGTCTGGCTCTACCAGCTCTGGGCGTTCATCGCGCCCGGCCTGCACCGGCACGAGCGGCGCTACGCGTACGTCTTCACCGCTCTGGCGGCGCCGCTGTTCGCCGCCGGCGCGGTGCTGGCGTACTTCGTGACCGCGAAGGGTCTGGAGTTCCTGCTGGACATCTCCGGCAGCGACATCAACACGACCCTGGACATCACCCGTTACGTCTCGTTCGTCACCAACCTGATCCTGCTGTTCGGGGTGGCGTTCGAGTTCCCGCTGCTGGTGTTGATGCTCAACTTCGTCGGCATCGCCAGCGCGAAGCGGCTGCTGGGCTGGTGGCGGATCGCGGTGTTCGTGTTCTTCGCGTTCGCAGCGGTGGTCACGCCGACCCCCGACCCGTTCGGGATGACCGCGCTGGCGATCTGTCTCTGCGCGCTCTACTTCGCGGCGGTCGGTGTGGCGTTCCTCAACGACAGGCGCAAGGGCCGGGGCAAGGAGATCTACGCCGGCATCGACGACGACGAGGTGTCGCCGCTGGAGTTCGAGCCGGAGCCGGTCGAGGCCGGGCAGCGGGTCGACGCCAGCTCGCCGGTGGCGGCCCCGGAGCCGGTCGCCGCGCCGGCGCCGATCGACCGCCGCTACGACGACATGACCTGACGGCACCAGGCACGGACGAGAAAGCCCCCGGCGACCCCGGGGGCTTTCTCGTCCCTGCCCGTGTCGGGGGAGCAGGGCCGCGGGCGTGGTCGCCCGTGCCCGTGTCGGGGGTGCAGGCGGCCGGCGTGGTCGACGGCCCGGACGCCGCCCACGCCGGAGGCCGCCGGCGGGTCGCTTCGTAGCGCACGGCGCGGCGGCCGTCAGCGATCCAGTCGGCAATCCGTCATCACGCATCCACGAGCTGCGATCGGGTAATCAGATCTTTACGATGTGTCGACGGTCCAGACGAGGAAGGGTCGTTACCCCGTGCGTCGCCCGACGTTCCGCCCCGCATCCGTCGCCGCGCCGGAGGCCGCCGCCACCCCGCGGCCGCGTGGCGTGCCCGTCGGCCGGCTGATCGCCCTGACGGGAGCCGCCGTGGCGGCAGGCTTCC
>NZ_JBSGDY010000137.1:0-17851 GCF_053602615.1 Micromonospora sp. NPDC004336 | reverse complement strand
GTGTCCATCACCCAGGTGCGGGGGGCGGCGGGGGGGGGGGGGGGTTTGAACGGGCCCCACATGCGGTGGGGTGGGCGGGGCGGGCCGGGGGGCCCCCCCCCACCCCTTTCGGGTACGGCTGGTCAGCCGTTGCCGCCGGCGCGGAACGCCACCCAGGCGTCGCTCATCCGGTCGGCCTGACCCGGCGTGAACATGTTCATGCAGGAGTCCTGCGTGTAGTCCATGAAGTTGTGGATCGGGTCGAGCCCGGGAGCGGTGCAGGTGTCCGCGCCCACCGGGCAGTTGAACTGCGGCGCCGCCTCGCGCGGGGTGTCCGCGACGAAGTCGCCGGCGGCGGAGCAGCCGTGCGCGAAGGTGTGCTCCAGCATCAGCCAGTGCCCGACCTCGTGCGTCAGCGTGTCGCCGAGGGCGTACTTGCCGGCCGTGCCGCCCGGCATCGACTCGTCGAGCATCACCACGCCGTCGATGTAGTCGCGCCCGTTGTTGTAGCCCTTCGGGAAGTACGCCCAGCCGAGCAGGCCGTCGCCGATGTTGGCCGCGTAGACGTTGAGGGTGCGGGAGTCGCCGGTGTGCAGCGCCTTCTTCATGTCCCGCTCGTTCTTGCCCGGCACGACCGTGTACCAGTCGCTGTTCACCGTCCAGGTGGTGTCGACCAGGTCAAAGCGGAACGGGGTGTCGGAGGCGTCCGCCGCCGTGCGGCCGGCGAACGAGTCGTTGAGCACCTTCATCTGCGCCGCGATCAGGGTGTTCCACCTGGTCGTCTCCGCCGCGCTGAGCGGGTGGTCGGAGATCATGTGGAAGACCGTCGGCACGGTGACGCTGCCGTCGGCCAGGCGCGGGGCGTCCTTGATGACGCCGTAGGCTTTCGCCTCGTTCTTGGAGTACAGCTCCGGTTCCTGGGCGGTGGCGCCCTCGGCGAGCCGGGCCCCGCCGTGCCCGTCGGCGTCCGGCTCGCACTCGGCGACACCCGGGGAGACGGGCACGGGCGCCGCCGACACCGCGCCGTAGGCGCCACCGGACGCCAGGACCGTCGCGGCGGCGGCGGTGAGGACTGCCAGTCGGAAGATGGGTCTCCTGTGCATCGATGCACCTTTCAGGAGGATGGGGTGCGGGAGTCGACGGGGGTTGCCGCGACCAGGGTCGACGACGTCGTCTCCCCGGTATGAGACCACGTCGACGGCACCGGCGACAGACCTGCGCAAACAGCCGGATCCCCTGTAACGCCAGGGGGTCGGGGAGCGCTGTTGACGCCGCGTCGGGCGAGGTCCGCCCGGGCACGACGCGTGCGCGGGCACGCCGCGCCCCTCGTGGTACGTTCGGCGTCGCTGTGCGCCGAAATGGACAGCACGCTACGGTTCTTCGCCCGACACCTCGGCTGACACCGCCGCCCGCCGCCCGGACCCGCCGACGGGAAGCCGGTCTCGTCAGAGGACCCGGGTGATCTGCTCGGCGGCGATCCGGGCGTCGAGGCGGGCGGGGTCGAGGTTGGCGCAGAGCACCACCGACGCGCCGACGGCCAGCGGCGCCAGCAGCCAGTAGACGGGCTGCTCGTGTTCGGCGACGTCGACCAGCAGCCGGTCGCCCGCCCGCAGGTCGAGCCGGTCCGCCACGGCCAGCGCCACGCTGCCCCACTCGCGGTAGCTCGTGCCGTCGGAGCTGGCCGCGTCGGCGCTGGTCAGGGTGGCGGACGCGGGCAGCGCGTCGGTGTGCCGCCCCACCTCGGCGAGCCAGTCGAGGTAGCCCGGGGGCACCTCCTTCAGCGGGGTGTCGCCCAGCCCGAGGACGTAGCGGTGCCGTGCCTCGGGCACGTCCTCCAGCCAGTCGTCGAGCCGCTTCGCGCTGACGAAGAGGGCGTCGAACGGCTCGTCGTCGCCCGGCGCGACCTGCGGCAGGCCGGCCGTGGCGCGGGGGCGGAACGACACCGCCACCCCGGCCGACCAGGCGCCCAGCAGCACGGCGGCGGTCTGCCAGTGGGCCGGGAGCAGCACCGCCGCCCGGTCGCCGACGCCCAGCCCGCAGCCCTCGCGCAGCAGCCCGGCGGCCCGCGCCGCCCAGCCGCCCAGCTCCGTGGCGGTCAGCTCGACCCGTTCGCCGGTCGCCTCGTCGAGGTACGTCAGCAGCGGGCGGTCCACCTCCGCCGCCCGGTCACCGGCCGGCGACTCCCGAACGAGGGCCTCGGTCATGTTCATCGTCGCGCTCCTCCGCAGGCTGCGCCCACCCTACCGACCCACCCCACCGCAGATCTTGGACAGTTGCCGTCGGGCACGAACGGCAGCTGTCCAAGATCCGGTTCAGCGGGCGGGGAGCTTCGGGCCGCCGTCCAGCAGGGGGGCCAGCAGGTCGCCCTGCTTCTCCACCCGGGTCAGCACCTCGGCGGCCGTGTACGGCTTCGACGAGGGGCGCTTCCCGGCCGCGCCCGCCTCGACCTCGTCCCAGGTCAGCGGGGTGGAGACCGACGGCACCGACTGGGCCCGCAGCGAGTACGGCGACACCGTCGTCTTGGCCGCGTTGTTCTGGCTCCAGTCGATGAAGACCTTCCCCGGCCGCAGGTTCTTCGCCATCTTCGACACGACCAGCTTCGGGTGCGCCCGCTCCAGCTCCTGCGCGATCCGCTTCGCGTAGTCGGAGACGAGGTCGGCGGACTGCGTGCCGGCGATCGGGCAGCAGAGCTGCATGCCCTTCTTGCCCGAGGTCTTCGGATACGAGGAGATGCCGTCGTCGGCGAGCCGGTCCCGCATCAGCAGCGCCACCTGGCAGCACTGGCGCAGCGCGGCCGGCGGCCCCGGGTCCAGGTCGACGACCATCATGTCCGGGTGCTCGCCGATCTTCCACTGCGGCGTGTGCAGCTCCAGCGCGGCGAGGTTGGCCAGCCAGACCAGGGTGGGCAGGTCGTCGGCGACCACGTAGTCGATGGTCTCCCGGCCCTTGCTCGACCCCGGCGCGGGCAGCGTCTCGGTGCGTACCCAGCCGGGGGTGGCGGCCGGAGCGTTCTTCTCGAAGAACGAGCCGCCGGTGACGCCGTTGGGGAAGCGGATCCGGGTCAGCGCCCGGCCGCGCAGGTGCGGCAGGAGCACCGGCGAGACGCGGGTGTAGTAGTCGATCACCTCGCCCTTGGTGAACCCGGCGTCGGGATAGAGCACCTTGTCCAGGTTGGAGACCTCCAGCGAGCGCCCCTCGACCTCGACCCGGAACCGGTCAGCCGGCATCGTCTACCTCCTCGGCGGGCTTGTCCGGCCGCAGCCGGAGCACCCGGGGGAACCGCAGCCGTCCGTCCGGGGTGCGCTGGCCGTACTTCACCTCCACCACGACCCTCGGTTCTACCCAGATCGCGCCCCGCGCATCCTCGCGCGGCACGCCGGCGGCGAACGGCGACGCGCCGGTGCGCAGCGGCTCCAGCTCGCGCAGCAGTTGCCGCTCGATGGCCGCGCCGATGCCGCCGCCGACCCGCCCCCGGTAGACGAGCCGCCCGTCCGGGCCCGGCACCCCCACCAGCAGGCCGCCGATCCTGCGCGCCCCGGGCCGCCAGCCGCCGACCACGAAGTCGCCGGTCACCTCCAGCTTGACCTTCACCCAGTCCGGCGAGCGCACCCCGGGCCGGTAGACCGACCCGACGCGCTTGGCCATCACCCCCTCCAGGCCGTGCTCGCCGGCCGCCTCGTAGGTGGCCAGGCCGTCGGGGAAGACCGGCGACACCGCCCACCGGGCGCCGCCGAGCGCCAGGCCGTCGAGGGCCTCCCGCCGGCGGGCGTACGACCAGCCGGTCAGGTCCTCGCCGTCGAGCCGGAGCAGGTCGAAGATCATGTACGTCACCGGGACGACCGCCGCGAGCCGGGCGGCCTTGTTCCGGTCGCGGACGTGCATCCGCTCGGCCAGCGCGGTGAACGAGGGCTGGCCGCTCTCGCCGATCAGCACCACCTCGCCGTCGAGCAGGGCGTCGCCCACCTGCTCGTGCAGGGTCGCCAGCTCGGGGTACGCGGCGGTGATCTCGACGCCGGAGCGGGCGTAGAGGTGCTGCCGGCCGGCGGAGATGTCGGCGAGCGCGCGGACGCCGTCCCACTTGAACTCGTACGCCCAGCCGGCACCCGCCGGGAGCTGCCCGGTCATCGCGAGCATCGGCTTGAGCGGCGCGCCGGGCACCTCCCGACTGTACTTGCGCACGGAAGCCCTCGCGTGGCCTTCGATCTTTTGGGATCCTGGGCAGTACCGGCGAGAGGAGCACGGGGATGCGGGCCATCTGGAAGGGGGCGGTCTCGTTCGGGCTGGTCTCCATCGGCGTGCGGGTCTACTCGGCCACCGAGGAGAAGGACATCCGCTTCCACCAGGTGCACCGGGAGGACGGCGGCCGGATCCGCTACAAGCGCACCTGCCAGGTCTGCGGCGAGGAGGTCACCTACGACGACATCGCCAAGGGCTACGACATCGGCGGCGGCGAGATGGTGATCCTCACCGACGAGGACTTCGCCGACCTCCCGCTGAGCACCTCGCACGCGATCGACGTGCTGGAGTTCGTCCCCGCCGAGCAGGTCGACCCGATCCTCTACAACAAGGCCTACTTCCTGGAGCCCGAGGGCACCGCCACGAAGCCGTACGTGCTGCTGCGCGACGCGCTCGCCGACTCGGAGCGGGTGGCGATCGTCAAGGTGGCGCTGCGCCAGCGTGAGCAGCTCGCCACGCTGCGGGTACGCGAGGGTGTGCTGCTGCTCAACACGATGCTCTGGCCCGACGAGATCCGGAAGCCCGACTTCGGTTTCCTCGACGAGGACCTGAAGGTCCGCCCGCCGGAGCTGGCCATGGCCAGCTCGCTGATCGACTCGATGGCCGGCGAGTTCGAGCCGGACGCCTTCACCGACGACTACCGGGCGGCCCTCCAGGAGGTCATCGACGCCAAGGTGGAGGGCCGCGAGGTGGTCCAGCCGGAGGAGGTCGAGGAGGCCCCGGCGGCGGCGGTGGACCTGATGGCGGCGCTGAAGGCGTCCGTGGAGCGGGCCAAGGCCGCCCGTGGCGAGGCGCCGGCCGGCGGTGGCGGCGAGCCGACCCCGATCTCGGCGGCCCGGTCGGCGCAGAAGAAGGCGGCCGAGAAGAAGGCGGCCAAGGCCCCGGCGAAGAAGGCCGCCGAGAAGAAGACCGCCCCGAAGAAGACCGCCGCGAAGAAGGCCGCGCCGAAGAAGGCCGAGGGCGAGAAGAAGCCCGCGGCGAAGAAGGCCGCCCCGAAGAAGGCCGCCCGCAAGACCGCCTGACCCGACCCGCCGGCCGACCGCACCTCCGTGTGTCGGCAGGGGCCTCTTCCTCGCGGCCGATGTTGCCTTGACGCCGGTGGCAAGGTCTAGCGTCGGTCGGGTCGGACGAGGGAGGTCGGATGCTGATCGGTGAGCTGGCGGAACGCGCCGGCACGAGCACCCGGGCCCTGCGCTACTACGAGACGCACGGCCTGGTCCGCGCGGCCCGCTCGGCCAACGGCTACCGCGTCTACGACGAGGCGGAGCTGCACGTCGTACGCGAGATCCGGGCCCTGCTCGCGGTGGGCTTCGGGCTCGACGACATCCGCCCGTTCGTCGCCTGCCTCCGGGCCGGCAACGCCGCCGGCCACGTCTGCCCGGACTCGGTGGCGGTGCTGCGGCGCAAGCTGGCCGAGGTGGACGCGGGCATCGACCGGCTCAACACGGTCCGGCAGGAGCTGCGGGACCAGCTCGCCCACGCCATCGCCCACCGGGAGGAAACATGCTCGAAACTGCGCCGGGCGGCGCGCTGACCGCCGTCACCGACGACACCTTCGCCGCCGTGGTGCTGGCCGCCGACCGGCCGGTGGTGGTCGACTTCTGGGCGGACTGGTGCCCGCCGTGCCGGGCGATCTCCCGCAGCCTCGCCGAGCTGGCCGGCGAGTTCGCGGGGCGGATGCGCTTCGCCACCATCGACACGGACGCGAATCCGGACGCCACGCGCGCCTACCAGGTGCTGTCCCTGCCCACCCTGCTGGTCTTCCGGCGCGGCGAGGTCGTCGGCTCGATCGTCGGGGCGCGGCCGAAGCACCACCTGCGGCAGTCCCTGGCCCGGCACCTGGCCGGCTGACCCGCCCCGCGCCGCCCGCCGCTTCGCGGTGGGGCGCGGCGAGCACGCCGGCGGGTCGGCCCTGGTCCGCCCCGCCGGCGTTGCACGCGTGGCCGATGGGGCAGGTGTGGCGAGGGTGGTGCCGAGGCGGCACGGTCGGCGTCCGGGCGGGTACCGTGTGCGTCGGCTTTCCCCCGGCACTCCGATGCCGGCCACCACCTTCGCAGCAGGGAGTCGACGCCGTGAGCGAGCGTACGCAGAACCGAGCCCAGAAGTCGGAGCGGCGGCTGGCCGCCCAGTTGGCGGCGCAGAAGGCCGCCGAGGCGAAGCGTCGCCGGCAGGCATGGGCCGGCGGGCTCGCGGGCGTCGCCGTGGTCGCGGTGCTGATCACCGTCTTCGTGACGATCGGGCGCAACAGCGACGACAAGGACCAGGTCGCCGGCACCCCGTCGGCGTCCGCCACCGCGCCGGGTGCCGAGACGCCCGGCGCCCCGCAGCTCCCGGCGGGCGCGGACCCGGCGCTGGGCAGCAAGCCGACGGTCACCGCCGGTAAGGGTGAGCTGAAGAAGCTCGTCGTCACCCCGCTGATCAAGGGCACCGGGCCGGCCGTGCAGAAGGGCCAGACGATCACCACGAACTACGTCGGCGTGTTCTACGCCGACGGCAAGGAGTTCGACTCCTCGTGGAGCCGCAACGAGCCGGCCTCCTTCCCGATCGGCGTCGGCCGGGTCATCCCGGGCTGGGACCAGGGTCTGGTCGGGGTCACCGTCGGCAGCCGCGTGCAGCTCGACATCCCGACCGAGCTGGCGTACGGCAAGAATCCTCCCGGCGGCCGTCCCGCCGGCCCGCTGCGCTTCGTCGTGGACGTGCTCGCGGCCCAGTGACCCGGCCGGGCGGCCCGGTTCGCCCGGGTTGTCGCGTGCCGGCGATGCAGTAGCCCACAGAGGGCTTCCAGCCCTTCACCCACCGGCAGTAGGTTCGGCGTCACCCCGGGCGGTCCGGCCGGCCGGGGTGACAACCGGACCGGACGCGGAGGTGCACGTGACGGCGCTGGACGACGCGGGGCGGACCGCCCGGGTGATGTGGACCCACTTCGAGCCGGTCCACGCGGTCACCTACTTCCATCCCCGGGCCCGGACCGCCTACGAGGCGGCCGGGCTGCGCGGTTTCTGGCGCGGCTACTTCGCCGGCCGGGCGGCGCCGCTCGGGCCCGTCGACGCCGCCCCGGTGGTCGCCGCGTTCTTCAACTTCGCCCCGCACACCGTGGCGCGGGCGCTGCCGGCCGTCTGGCGGCTCGCCACCCCGCAGGAGGCGCTGCGCGCCCGGCTCACCGGCGCGGTGCAGGCGCTGGCCGAGCTGACCTACGAGCTGCCCGAGTCGCACCTGGTCGAGGCGGCCGAGCTGCTGGAGGCGGCGTCCGCCGAGGTGGAGCCCGCCGGGCGGGTGCTCGGCGCCGCCAACGCCGCCCTGCCGCGCGGCGAATACCCGCTGGCACGGCTCTGGCAGGCCGCCACGACGCTGCGGGAGCACCGCGGCGACGGGCACGTCGCGGCGCTGGTCGCGGCGGATCTCGACCCGGTGGAGACGCTGGCCTGGCGGGTCGCGCTCGGCATGTCCCCGCTGAACCTGCTGGGCCGGGGGTGGGCCGACGAGCAGTGGGCCGCCGCCCGCGCCCGGCTGACGGAGCGGGGCTGGCTGACCGCCGACGGCGAGGCGACGGAGCGGGGCAGGGCCCGGTTCCAGGCGATCGAGGACGCCACCGACGACGCCGCCGCCCGGCCGTGGCGGACGCTGGGCCGGGAGCGCACCGACCGGCTGCGGGAGCTGCTGGAGCCGATCGCCCGCGCCGCCCACGCGCTCATCCCTGACGGCAACCCGATCGGCCTGCCCGCGCTGCAACGCTGACCCGGTCGCCCCCGCCCGCGCCGCCGGCCGGTGGGGCAGGATGGGGTCGTGGCGGATGCGGTGATCTTCGACCTGGACGGCGTGATCGTGGACTCCGAGCCGGTCTGGGAGGAGGTCCGGCGGGCGTACGTGGCGGCGCACGGTGGGACCTGGCAGCCCGACACCCAGCGCCGGCTGATGGGCATGAGCACCGGCGAGTGGGCCCGCTACCTCAGCGGCGAGCTGGGCGTCGACCGCACCGCCGAGCAGGTCGCCGCCGAGGTGGTCGAGGAGATGACCCGGCGGTACGCGGCGCGCGTACCGCTGATCGACGGGGCCGACGAGGTCGTGCGTCGGCTGGCCGGGCGGTGGCCGCTGGGGCTGGCCAGTTCGTCGCCGACCCGGCTGATCGCGGCGGCGCTGGCCGCGACGGGCCTGTCCGACGTGTTCGGCGCGACGCTGTCGACCGAGGAGACCGAGCGGGGCAAGCCGGCGCCGGACGTCTACCTGGCGGTCGCCGCCCGGCTCGGCGTCGATCCGGTGCGCTGCGTCGCCGTGGAAGACTCGTCCAACGGCGTCCGGTCGGCGGCCGCGGCGGGGATGACGGTGGTGGCGGTGCCGCACGGGGCGTACCCGCTGGACCCGGACGCCGAACGGCTCGCGGCGGTGGTGCTGGGGTCGGTGGGCGAGCTGACCCCCGGGACCGTGGACCGGCTCGGCTAGTCGCCCGGCCGAAGCGGTGGCGGCCCGGGGCGGCGACGGCCCGTCCCGGTCGCCGGAACGCCCGCCCCGCCTGCCCGCTCCCTCCCCCCACCTGCCCGGTCGTACGGTTTCCGGCCCCGCCGAAGCCGGCATGAGCCCGGATCCGCCGGGTACGGCAGCCGACGGCGTCCCGAGCCGGGGCCGCCGGGTGAGGAGACGGGGATGAAGGCGATCGTGTACGAGCGCACCGGCGACGCCTCGGTGCTGCGACTGGTCGACCGGCCGGTGCCGGAGCCCGGCCCCGGCGAGGTGCTGGTGCGGGTGGCGGTCTCCGGGGTGAACCCGACGGACTGGAAGTCGCGCCGGCACGGGCCGCTGCCGGACGGCTGGCAGACGCCGGGGCAGGACGGCGCGGGGGTGATCGAGGCGGTCGGCGAGGGCGTCGACCGGGACCTGATCGGCGAGCGGGTGTGGTTGTGGGAGGCCGCCTGGCAGCGCCCGTGGGGCACCGCCGCCGAGTACACGGTGGTGCCGGTCCGGCAGGCGGTGCCCCTCGGCGACGCCTCCTTCGACCTGGGGGCCTGCCTGGGCATCCCCTTCCTCACCGCGCACCGGTGCCTGACCGCCGGGGAGTACACGCCGGACCGGCTGCACGCCGGGGCGCTGAGCGACCACACGGTGCTCGTGCAGGGCGGGGCGGGCGCGGTGGGCAACGCGGCCGTGCAGCTCGCCCGGTGGGCGGACGCCTGCGTGGTCGCCACGGTCAGCAGTGCGGAGAAGGCGCAGCTCGCGGCGGCGGCCGGGGCATCCTTCGTCATCAACTACCGGGAGCAGGACGTCGTCGAGGAGGTCCGCAAGATCGCGCCCGACGGGGTGCACACGATCGTCGAGGTCTCCCCGGCGCGCAACGCCGCCGTCGACGTGCAGTTGCTCCGGCGCGGCGGCGCGGTCTGCGTGTACGCCGACGACGGCGGGGCGGAGGTGACGCTGCCGGTCCGGCCGCTGATGGCGCCGAACGCGCGCTGGCAGTTCGTGCTCGTCTACACCGAGCCGAAGGCGGCTAAGGCCCAGGCGGTGGTGGACGTGTCCGCCGCCGCCGCCCAGGGCGGCATCGGGGTGGGCGAGGAGGCGGGGCTGCCGCTGCACCACCACCCGCTCTCGGCGGCCGCCGCGGCGCACCAGGCCGTGGAGAACTCGGTGGTCGGGAAGGTGCTGCTCACCGCCGGCGGGGACGGGTGACGGTCCCGGCCCGGCGGGTCGACCGCCCGGAACGCCCCTGAGCTGGGCGAATTTCGCCGTCGCCGGGACAGAGGCGAACAACTTTCGCAACAATGACTGTGCGGGTCGCCCCGCAAAGGAGCGGGCGGCCCCGGCGCGGTGCGAACGCCGGGGCCGCCCCTGGGGAGGGAGTCTCAGGAGTGTGTCCCTACCCCAACAGGCGACGGTGCGCCTGAAAACGTTACGGGGCCGTCAGCTCCCGTACATCCAGTTCACCCTCGGCGTACCTCGCGCGCACCACCTTCTTGTCGAACTTGCCGACGCTGGTCTTCGGCACCGCCTCGATGACGGCCCAGCGCTCCGGCAGCTGCCAGCCGGCCACCGACCCGGCCAGGAACTGCCGCAGCTCCTCCGGCGCGGCCCGCTCCCCCTCGCGGAGGACCACGGTGGCCAGCGGCCGCTCACCCCAGCGCTCGTCGGGCACCCCGACCACGCAGGCCTCCAGCACCGCCGGGTGGGCCATCAGGGCGTTCTCCAGCTCGACCGAGGAGATCCACTCGCCGCCGGACTTGATGACGTCCTTCGAGCGGTCGGTCAGGGTGATGTAGCCGTCCGGTGAGAGGGTGCCGACGTCGCCGGTGCGCAGCCAGCCGTCGCGGAACTTCTCCTCGTCCGGGGCGTCGTCGCCGACGTACCGGGCGGTCACCCAGGGCCCGCGCACCTCCAGCTCCCCGACGGACGTCCCGTCGGCCGGCAGCGCCTCGCCCAGCGGGCCGACGATCCGGGCCTCGACCCCGGCCGGCACCCGCCCCTGCGTGTAGCGGTAGCGCCAGGCGTCGTCGCCGCTCGCCCCGGCCGGCGGGCGGGCCACCGAGCCCAGCGGTGACGTCTCGGTCATCCCCCACGCGTGCACGACGTCGATGCCGTGCCGCTCGCCGAACGCGTGCATGAGCGCCGGCGGGCAGGCCGACCCGCCGACGATCACCTCCCGCAGCGATGAGGTGTCCACGTCGTGGCCGTCCAGGTGAGCCAGCAGGTCGTTCCAGATGGTCGGCACCGCGCCGGCCAGCGTGGGCCGCTCGGCGGCGATCATCTCGGCGATCGGCGCGGCCTGGAGGAACCGGTCCGGCATGATCAGCGACGCGCCGGAGACGAAGGCCGCGTAGGGCAGGCCCCAGGACATCGCGTGGAACATCGGCACGATGGCCAGCTCGCGGTCGGTCGGCCCGATGCCGAACGACTCCGGCATGCAGATCTGGAGCGAGTGCAGATAGATCGAACGGTGCGAGTAGGCCACCCCCTTGGGGTGACCGGTGGTCCCGGAGGTGTAGCAGAGGGCGGCGGCGTCGCGCTCGTCCACCTCCGGCCAGTCGTAGACCTCCGGCCGGTCGGCCAGCAGCGCGTCCCAGTGGTGTACGGCGATCCGGTCGCCGGCCGCCGCCAGCAGCGGGGCCGGGTCACCGCCGCCGACCACGACCACGTGCCGCACGGTCGTCAGCTCGCCGAGCACCCGGGCGAGCAGCGGGATCAGCGTCGAGTCGACGAGCACCACCCGGTCCTCGGCGTGGTTGGCGATGTAGGCGAGCTGGTCCGGGAAGAGCCGGATGTTGAGGGTGTGCAGCACGGCGCCCATGCTCGGCACCGCGAAGTAGGCCACGAGGTGCTCGGTGTTGTTCCACATGAAGGTGGCGACCCGTTCGTCGCCGGTGACGCCGCACTCGTCGCGCAGCGCGTGGGCCAGCCGGGCGGCCGTCCGGCCCACCTCGGCGTACGTCATCCGGCGCGGCTCACCGCCGGTCCACGTGACCACCTCGGCCGTGCCGTGCACGGTCGAGCCGTGGGTGAGGATCCGCGCGACCTGGAGGGGGGCGTCCATCATCGTGCTACGCATGGGTAAGAAGTTAGTGTCGGCGGTCACACCTTGGGAACCCTGGAAACTCCGTCCGCCCCCGGCCGGCCCCGTAAATTGTCCGGGTGAGCATCTCCTGGGCCGATTCGTACGTGGGGCAGCTGCGCGCCCTGGCCGGTGACCGGACGCTGATGTTCGTCGGCGCCCGCGCCGTGGTCCGCGACAACGCCGGTCGCGTCCTGCTGATCCAGCGCTCCGACAACCACCAGTGGGCCCTGCCCGCCGGGGCGATGGAACTGGGCGAGTCGATCGCCGACTGCGCGGTCCGCGAGGTGCGCGAGGAGACCGGCCTGCGCGCGCTGCGGGTCAGCGCGTTCGCCCTCTACACCGGCCCGGACCGCACCCACACCAACATGTACGGCCACACCTACCAGATCTTCACGACCGCCTTCCGGGTCGAGGAGTGGGACGGCGTGCTGGCCCGGGCCACCGACGAGACCGTCGACGCCGCCTTCTTCCACCGGGAGCAGTTCCCGGCCCCGCTCTCCGCGAGCGTCCCGGAGACCCTCGCCGACCTCGACGTCTTCGAGCAGACCAACCGGCTGATCCTCAAGTAGCCGGCGCTGATCCTCAGATAGGCGGCGCTGATCCTCAGGTAGCCGGCGCTGGCCCTCGGGTAGACGGCGCCCCGGCCGATCCTCACGGCCGGGCGGCACGCCGCCCGGCCGCGCGGGCGGATCAGAGCATCGTCTGGCTCTTCGCCTCCATCTCGGCGGCGGCCTCGCCCTTCGACTCCTCGGCCAGCGGCTTGCCGCCGGGGGCGGGGGCCTCGCCGCCGAGGCCGTCCGTGCCGCCGGTCGCGCCGCCCGAGCCCGCGCCGCGCAGCTTCTCGTTCGGCAGCGCGAGGGTGACCAGCACCGCCACGATCGCGATCAGCCCGGTGGTCAGGAAGACCAGGTGCAGCGACTCGACGAAGGCCGCCTGGACGGCCGCGCGGACCGGGGCGGGCAGCGCCAGGATGGTCGCCGGGTCGTTGACCGAGACGTCCGCCCCGCCGCTCGCCGCCACCGCGGCCCGCTGCTCCGGCGGCAGCTGCGCGACCGCCCCGGGCAGCCGCCCGGCCAGCTCGGAGGTGAGCCGCGACGACAGCACCGCGCCGAGGATGGCGACGCCGAACGACCCGCCCAGCGAGCGGAAGAACGTCGCGGCCGAGGTGCCGGCGCCCAGGTCCCGCATCGAGACGGCGTTCTGCACGGCCAGGATCAGCGACTGCATGCACAGGCCCAGCCCGACGCCGATCACCACCATGAAGCCGAAGGCCACCCAGAGCGAGGTGCCGACCTCCAGCCGGGTGAACAGCAGCATGCCGACCAGCAGCACCGCCGCGCCGGCCACCGGGAACCACTTGTACCGCCCGATCCGGCTCATCGCCCGGCCGGTGAGCACCGACGTGACGATGATGCCGGCCATCATCGGCAGCATCAGCAGGCCGCTGCGGGTCGGCGAGGCGCCCTTGACGATCTGCAGGTAGAGCGGGATGAAGATGATCGAGCCGAACATCACCAGGCCGAGCACGAAGCCGGCCGAGTTCGCCAGCGCGAAGGTGGCGCTGCGGAACAGCCGCAACGGCAGGATCGGCTCGGCCACCCGGGTCTCCTGGAGCACGAAGAGCACGCCGAGCACCGCGCCCGCGACGAAGAGGCCGACGATCACGCCGGAGCCCCAGGCGTACTCGTTGCCGCCCCAGCTCAGCGCCAGCAGCAGGCAGCTCACCCCGGCGACCAGCAGTGCCGCGCCGAGCCAGTCGATCGCGTGGTCGCGCCGGGTGAACGGGATCAGCCGCAGCACCCGGGAGCAGACCAGGATCGCCAGGATCCCCAGCGGCACGTTGACGTAGAAGATCCACCGCCAGTCGGTCTCGGCGAAGTAGCCGCCGACCAGCGGGCCGGCGACCGAGGAGAGGCCGAAGACCGCGCCGAACAGCCCCTGGTAGCGGCCGCGCTCCCGGGGCGACACCACGTCCGAGATGATGGTGAACGCCAGCGTCATCAGGCCACCGGCGCCGAGACCCTGGATCCCGCGGGTGACGATGAGCTGGGTCATGTCCTGCGACAGGCCGGCCAGCAGCGACCCCAGCAGGAACGTGCCGATCGAGAAGAGGAACACCGGGCGGCGCCCGTACAGGTCGGCCATCTTGCCGTAGAGCGGCGTGGAGGCGGTGGAGGCGAGCAGGTACGCGGTCACCACCCACGAGTAGTGGTTGATCCCGCCCAGCTCGCCGACGATCGTCGGCAGGGCGGTGCCCACGATCGTCTGGTCGAGCGCGGCCAGCAGCATTCCCGTCATCAGGCCGAACATCAGCAGCCGGATCTGCCGCCCGTTGAGCGCCGGGGCTTCCGTGGTCATCCCAGGTCCTTTCCCCGTCCACCCGAAACATGCGCCGGCCGGCGGATCGTCGGCCCGCGTCGTCCGGGAGACCGGCCCAGGGGCGGCCTCCCGGACGACGAGAAGTCACCGGGTCGGGTGCTGCCCCTCGGCGAACTCCTCGACGATCTTCGCGCAGAAGGCCGGCAGATCGTCGGGCTTTCGGCTGCTGACCAGGCCGTTGTCCGTGACGACCTGCTCGTCGACCCAGGTCGCGCCGGCGTTGGTCAGGTCGGTGCGCAGGCTCGGCCAGGACGTCATCCGCCGGCCGCGCACCACGTCGGCCTCGATCAGCGTCCACGGGCCGTGGCAGATCACCCCGACCGGCTTGCCGGCGTCGAAGAACGCCCTGACGAAGCGCACCGCGTCCGGATCGGCCCGCAGGAAGTCCGGGTTCGCCACCCCACCGGGCAGCACCAGCGCGTCGTAGCCGCCGGCGTCCGCGTCGGCCGCCGTCACGTCGACGTCGTACGTCTTGGACTGGTCCAGGTGGTTGAACGACTGGATCGTGCCGGGCCTGAGCGAGACCAGCTCGACCGTGGCGCCGGCCTGCTCCACCGCCTCGCGGGGCTGGACGTACTCGACCTCCTCGACGCCGTCGGCGGCCAGGAACGCGATCCGCCTGCCCTGAAGTGTCGTCGCTGCCATGTCGGTGTCCTCTCCTCTCCGGGGGTACGGTGCGTCCGTTCCCGGGGCCCGGTGCCCGAAACCCTCCGCCGGAGGCCCCTCAGGTTTGACCCCGGTGCCTCGGGGGACCCCGAAGGGCATGGCAGGAGCAGCAGCGGAACAGCGCCGGCTCGCCACGGTGGTGGAGAGCTGGCTGGGGCGACCCGTCCTGGTCATCGGCGACGCCATGCTCGACGACTGGCGGTTCGCCGAGTCGGACCGGCTCTGCCGGGAGGCGCCCGCCCCCGTCCTCACCCTGCGTCGGCGGATCTCCGCGGCCGGCGGGGCGGCGAACACCGCCGTGAACGTCGCCGCGCTCGGCGGCCGGGCGGTGCTGGTGGCGCCCGTCGGCGCCGACGTGGCCGGGGACGAGTTGCACGACTGCCTGGACCGGGCCGGCGTCTGGGACCGTACGGTCAACCAGCCCGGCCGTCCGACGCCGGTGAAGCGGCGCATGCTGGCCGGCAACCAGATCCTGCTCCGGGAGGACTCCGGCGACCCCGACGACGCGCTCGACGACGACGGGGTGGCCCGGCTGCTGACCGCGCTGGACTGCGCCACCGAGGAGCTGCGGGCCGCCGCCGGGGGCGAGGCGCCCACCCTGGTGGTCTGCGACTACGGCCTGGGCGCCCTGCCCGCGCCGGTGCGCGCCTGGCTGGTCGCCCAGCGGGAGCGGTACGCGACGGTGGCGCTGGACGCCCACGACCTGGCCGACTGGCGCGGCCTCGCCCCGACCGTGGTGACCCCGAGCTTCGCCGAGGCGACCCGGCTGCTGGCCCGGGCCGCCGGCACCCGGCCGGCGCACGGCGCCGAACTGCACCTGGACCATCCCGACGGCGACCCGGCCGACGGCCCCTCCGAACTCACCGTGGGCGCGGCCCCGGGCGGTCTCGGCGCGCCGCACGGCGTCCGCGACCTCGACGTCCTGACCGGCGACCGCCCGAACGTGACCGCCGACGCCCCGGCCCTGACCGGCGACCGCCCGGACCTCACCGCCGGCACCCCGGGCCTGACCGGCGACCGCCCGGACCTCACCGCCGGCGGCCCGGGCCTGACCGCCGGCTCCCCGGGTCCGGTCGCCGGCGACGCGGGACCGGTCGCCCGTGGGGCGAGCCCGGTCGGTGCCGGCGTCGGACCGACAGGCGAGCCGACGCCCGGCGAGGGCCGGGTGGCGATGACCGGGGACGGGACAACCGTGACCGGCACCGGCGTCACCGTGAACGCCACGGCCGGCGAGGGCGTCGACCGGGCGGTGCTGGCCGAGTCCCGCCTCGCCGAGCTGCGCGCGCACACCGGCGCGGACGTGGTGGCGGTGACCCTGGACACCGACGGGGCGGTGGTCGGCGGGGCCGACGGCGAGCCCCGGCGCAGCCACAGCACCCCCGTGCCGGCCAGCCACGCCGTCGGGGCGGGGGACGCGTACCTGGCGGCGATGACGCTGGCGCTGGCCGCCGACGCGCCGCTGCCGACCGCCGCCCAGCTGGCCCAGCTCGCCGCGACCATCACCGTCTCGGACACCGGCACCTGCGTGTGCCGCCGGGAGGACCTGCTCGCCGCGCTCGACGTGCCGGCCGGCGGGGCCGGCGACCGGGCGCTGGTGGGCGCCGGCGAGTTGGCCGCGATCGTGGCGGAGCACCGCCGGGCGGGCCGCTCGGTCGTCTTCACCAACGGCTGCTTCGACGTGCTGCACCGCGGCCACGTGCGCTACCTGGAGCAGGCGCGGGCGCTCGGCGACCTGCTGGTGGTGGCGGTCAACTCCGACGGCAGCGTACGCCGCCTCAAGGGCCCGGACCGGCCGGTGAACCCGGTCGAGGACCGGATCGCCCTGCTCGCCGCACTGGCCTGCGTCGACCACGTGGTGGTCTTCGAGGAGGACTCCCCGGCCGGCCTGATCGAGATCGTCCGCCCCGACGTCTACGTCAAGGGCGGCGACTACCCGCCGGAGATGGTCCCGGAGGCGCCGCTGGTGCGCCGGCTCGGCGGGCAGGTCCGCACCCTCGGCTACGTGCCGGACCGGTCCACCTCGGCGATCATCGACCGGATCCGGTCGCACGGCCAGGAGGTCCCGGGTGACTCCCCGCTGACCGGCAAGCCGTCGTGAGCCGCCCGCTGGAACTCGGCACGGCCGAGCGGTTCCGCGCCGAGCGGCTGCTCGACGTGCTGGTCCCGACCCGCAACCGCCCGGCCGAGTTGGCGGTCACGCTGTCGGGGCTGGCCGCCCAGGAGGGCGTGCCCGGCTTCGGGGTGGTGGTCAGCGACCAGTCCGACGGCGACGCCGCGTACCGGCACCCGGCGGCGGCCACCATGGTCCGGGCGCTGCGCCACCGGGGGCACCCGGTGCTGCTGACCCGCCGGCTGCCCCGGCGCGGGCTGGCCGAGCACCGGGCCTACCTGCTGGCCGCCTCCGCCGCCCGGTACGTGCTCTGCCTCGACGACGACGTCTGGCTGGAGCCGGGCACCCTGCGTCGGCTGGTCACCGCCATCGAGGAGCTGGGCTGCGGCTTCGTCGGCAATGCCGTGCACGGGCTGTCGTACGCCGACGACGTCCGGCCGGAGACGCACCGGCACTACGAGGAGTGGACCGGCCGGCCCACGCCGGAGCGGATCCGTCCGGGCACCCCGGAGTGGGACCGGGCGTCGATCCATCCGGCGGCGAACCTGCTGCACGTCACGCGGAAGCTGGACCTGCCGCCGGGCGCGTGGCGGGCGTACAAGGTGTCCTGGGTCGGCGGCTGCGTGCTCTACGACCGGGCGAAGCTCCTCGACTCCGGCGGGTTCGACTTCTGGCGGCGCGTGCAGGAGAAGCACCAGGGCGAGGACGTCGCGGCCCAGCTCGCCGTGCTGGCGCGCCACGGCGGCGCCGGCGTCCTGCCCAGCGGCGCGTACCACCTGGAGTCGCCGACGACGGTCACCGAGCGGGACGTGGAGGCGTGGGAGGTCGTGCTCGCCGACGAGGACGCCCCGCAGCCCGCCTGACAGTGAGGATGTAGGTGGGGTCACCCGGTCTGGTCTGACTCACCGCCTGACCGACGATGCTGTCCTGCTGTGCGATTCGTCGATCGG
>NZ_JBSGDY010000136.1:0-17956 GCF_053602615.1 Micromonospora sp. NPDC004336 | reverse complement strand
GTGGGGGCGGAGACCGCGCCCCGCCGGGGGGGGTGGCGGGGGGCCCAGAGCCGCGGGCGCGGGGGGGGGGGGGGGGGGCGCCGCCACCCACCCCGCCGAAGCACGTCGGCCGCGCCGTCGGGCTCGCGCCGTCGGGCGTGGTGCGGGACCCGCCCCCGCCGTCGGGGGTGTCAGCCGCGCCGTCGGGCGTGGTGGTCGAACAGCTTGCCGAGCAGGCCGGTGAGCTGGGCGCGTTCGGTGTCGGCGAGCGGGGCCAGCAGGGTGTCCTGCACGCGGGTGAGGGCCTCCTGCATGCGGCCCAGCTCGTCGCGGCCGGCGGGGGTCAGGGTGATGACGTTGCGTCGCCGGTCCGTGGGGTCGGGGGCGCGCACGACGAGCGCGTTGGCGGCGAGTTCGTTGACGGTGGCGACGACGTCGCTGCGGTCGATGCCGCCGCGGCGGCCGAGGTCGGCCTGGCTGGCGGGGCCGAACTCGTCGAGGGCGGCCAGCAGGCGGTAGTGGTAGCCGCGGGCGCCGAGGGCCGCGAAGGCCTCGCCCACCAGCCGGCCGGCGTGGGCGGCGGTCTGGGTGAGCAGCCAGCTCGGGGTGGTGCGCAGCCGGGTGGGTGGCTCCTGCTCGCCGATGTCGTGCATGGCTCGACCCTACCGCAATCGTTGGTCCGACCCACGAGCCTGTGCTGTCGTCTGCCGCCCGCTCCCCCGCACCGGCGCGGACGGGGCGGGCCGCCGGGGCGACGCGGGAGGGGGTGGTCGCGTCGTCCCGGCGGCCCGGGGGCGCGGGTGGCGGCGGCGGGACCCGCGGCCACCCGGCGGGGTGGGTCAGTGCTGCGGGATGTGGGCCACCCCGATGCGCTTGCGGAACACCCAGTAGGTCCAACCCTGGTAGGCCAGCACGATCGGGGTGAACACCACCGCCACCCAGGTCATGATCTTCAGGGTGTAGGGGGTGGAGGCGGCGTTGGTGGCGGTGAGCGTGCCGGCGGCGTCGAGGGTCGAGGGCAGCACGTTCGGGAACAGCGCCGCGAACAGCGTCGCCACGGCCAGGGCGATCGCCACGGCGGTGCCGGCGAACGCCCAGCCCTCCCGGCGTACCCGGGCGGCGGCCAGGCCACCGAGCAGCGCCAGCGCCGCGCCGACGGCGAACACGACGGCGGCCGCGCTGGAGCGGATGGTCAGCGTCCAGGACAGGAACGCCACGGCGAGCACGGCGGTGACCACGCCCAGGCGCACGGCGAGCGCGCCGGCGCGCTCGCGGACGTCGCCGACGGTCTTGAGCGCGATGAACACCGCGCCGTGGGTGAGGAACAGCGCCGCGGTGGTCGCGCCGCCGAGCAGCGCGTACGGGTTGAGCAGGTCGACCAGCCCGCCGACGTACTCGTGCTCGGCGTCCAGCGGCACGCCGCGCAGGATGTTGGCGAACGCCACGCCCCACAGCACGGCCGGCACCACCGACCCGACGAAGATCGCCGTGTCCCAGCGGCGCTTCCAGGACGCCTCGGGGCGCTTGTGGCGGTACTCGAACGCGACGCCCCGGGCGATCAGGGCCAGCAGGATCAGCAGCAGCGGCAGGTAGAAGCCGGAGAACAGGGTGGCGTACCACTCGGGGAACGCGGCGAACATGGCGCCGCCGGCGGTGATCAGCCACACCTCGTTGCCGTCCCACACGGGGCCGATGGTGTTGATCAGGACGCGGCGTTCCCGGTCGTCGCGGCCGAGCACGGGCAGCAGCATGCCGACGCCGAAGTCGAAGCCCTCCAGGATGAAGTACCCGGTGAACAGGACCGCGACGAGCAGAAACCAGACGGTGGTGAGTTCCACGATGGGGCTCCGGTGATCAGTAGGCGAAGGCGAGCGGGCGCTCGGCGTCGTCGTGGCTGTCGTCGATCTCGGGGTCCGGCGTCACGTCCGGCACGCCGGCCTTGGCGTAGCGCAGCAGCAGCTTGACCTCGACCACGGCGAGCGTGGCGTAGATCAGGGTGAAGGCCGTGAACGAGGTGAGCACCTCGGTCAGCGAGACGCTGCGGGACACGCCGTCGCGGGTGAGCATCTCGCCGAAGACGATCCACGGCTGGCGGCCCATCTCGGTGAAGATCCAGCCGAAGGAGTTCGCGGCCAGGGGCAGCAGGGGCATGACCAGGCCGGCGCGCAGCAGCCACTTGCTGGTGGGGGTGCGGCCCTTGCGCTGGCTCCAGAGCACCAGCAGGGCGATGGCGGCGGCGGCCATCCCGAAGCCGATCATGAAGCGGAAGCTCCAGTAGGTGACCGGGATGATCGGGGTGTAGCTGCCGGCGCCGTACTGGGCGGCGTACTGGGCCTGCAGGTCGTTGATGCCGTGCACGGTGCCGTTCGGGTCGCCGGTGCCCAGCCAGGACAGCAGGTGCGGGATCTTCAGGGCGAACAGTTCGCGGCTACCGTCGAGGCTGCCGACGGTCAGGACGCTGAACGAGGCGGGCGACTCGGTGGTGTAGAGGCCCTCGGCGGCGGCCATCTTCATCGGCTGCACCTCGGTCATGATCTTGCCCTGGATGTCGCCGGTGATGGCGACGGCGGCGGCCGAGACCAGGGTGACCCAGGAGCCGAACTTCGCGGCGAAGCGGTAGGCGGGGGTGTCGGCGGAGTCGCGGTTGCGCACCAGGTGCCACATGGCGACGGCGACCAGCAGCGAACCGGCGACCAGGAACGCGCCGGCGATGGTGTGCGGGAAGGTGATCAGGGCGACCTTGTTGGTCAGTACGGCCACGAAGTCGGTGAGTTCCGCGCGGCCGGTCTCGGGGTTGATGCGGTAGCCGACCGGGTTCTGCATGAACGAGTTCGCCGCGAGGATGAAGTACGCGCTGAGGTTGGTGCCGATCGCGGCGGCCCAGATGCTGGCCAGGTGCAGCCGCTTGGGCAGCCGGTCCCAGCCGAAGATCCACAGGCCGATGAAGGTCGACTCCAGGAAGAACGCGACCAGCGCCTCGATCGCGAGTGGGGCGCCGAAGATGTCGCCGACGAAGCGCGAGTAGTCGCTCCAGTTCATGCCGAACTGGAACTCCTGCACGATGCCGGTCACCACGCCCATGGCGAAGTTGATCAGGAAGAGCTTGCCGTAGAACTTGGTGAGCTTCAGGTACTTCTCGTTGCCGGTGCGGTGCCACATCGTCTGGAGGATCGCCACCAGCACGGACAGGCCGATGGTCAGCGGCACGAAGAGAAAGTGGTAGACGGTGGTGACACCGAACTGCCAGCGGGCGACGTCCAACGCGTCCACCAGTAACCCCCAGGCTGTGCATACTACGAGACGTAGTAAATACTACTGCCCGTCGTAGAAAAACCGGCAGGGGCGGGGGTCCCGAAGCGACCCGGGACCAATGACCCTGATCACCTCTGCCGGACGGCCCGGTGGCCCGGCCCGGCGTACGCGACCCGAGCCGCGCCGACCGGCCTCCGCGTGCGACCATTGCGCGCTGATGGACACCACCCGCCCGACCTGGCAGCCGCCGCCGATCTGGCGCGCCGCGCAGCTGCTCGCCCGCGTCGTCGTCGCGCCCCTGGCCCGCCTGGAGGTCAGCGGCGACGTCCCCGAGGCGCTGCGCCGGGGCCCGCTGATCCTGGCCGCCAACCACATCAGCCCCTTCGACCCGATCGTGCTCGCCGCCGCCTGCCGCGCCCGGGGCGTCGCCCCGCGGATCATGGCCACCGGCGGGCTGTTCCGCGTTCCCGTCATCGGCGCCGCGATGCGCCGCGCCGGGCACATCCGGGTCGACCGGGGCACCGCCGCCGTCGGCCGCGCCCTCGACGACGCCGCCGCCGCGGTCGCCGGCGGCTCCGTGATCCTGGTCTACCCGGAGGGCCGCATCGGCCTGGACCCGGGCATGTGGCCCGAACGCGGCAAGACCGGCGCCGCCCGCCTCGCCCTGGCCTGCGGCGCCCCGGTGCTCCCCGTGGCCCAGTGGGGCTCCCACGAGGTGGTGCCCTACCGGGCCCCGAAGGGCCTGCTGCGCGGCCTGGCGCGCGCGGTGTGGCGCCGCCCGGTGCTGCGCGTGCACTTCGGCGCGCCCGTCGAGCTGGCCGACCTCGCCCACGGCGCGCCCGGCGCCGCGCGGCAGGCCACCGACCGGATCGTCGACGCCATCACCGACGCCCTCGCGCCGCTGCGCCCCGACGAGCCGGACCGCCCCCGCCACGTCGACCCCGGCCGTCCGGCCGACACCAGCCGCGCCCACCGCCGGCACCACCGGCCCGGCTGACCCGGCGCGCCGGAAGCGTCGCCGTCCGGCGGCGGGCGGCCGGTCGTCCGGCGGCCACCGGGGCCGGGCATACTCCCCCGCGTGACCCACGCCTACCTCGACGGGCCCACACCGCTGGCGTTCGCCCACCGTGGCGGCGCCGCCGAGGGCGACGAGAACACCGCCGCGGCGTTCGCGCGGGCGATCGGGCTCGGCTACCGGTACGTCGAGACCGACGTGCACGGCACCGCCGACGGCGTCGCGGTGGTCTTCCACGACGCCACGCTGACCCGGGTCACCGGCGAGCCGGGGCGCATCGCCGACCTGCGCTGGGCCGACCTGGCCTCGGTACGCGTCGGCGGCGCCGCCGTGGTCCCCCGCCTCGACGAGGTCCTCGACGCCTGGCCGCAGGTGCGGTTCAACATCGACGTCAAGGCCGACGGAGGCGTCGATCCGACCGTGTCCACCGTCGGGCGGGTCGGGGCCGGCGGCCGGGTGCTGCTCGCCTCCTTCAACGACGCCCGGCTGGCCCGGCTGCGCGCCCTGACGCGGGGGCGGATCGCCACCAGCCTCGGCATGCGCGGGGTGGCCCGGCTGCGGATGGCCTCCCTGACCGGACGGCCGCTGCGGCTGCCCCCGTCGGTGGTCGCCGCGCAGGTGCCGGTCCGCTACGGACGGGTGCCCGTGGTGGACCGCCGGTTCCTGCGCCACGCCCACCGACTCGGCCTGCACGTGCACGTCTGGACGATCGACGAACCTGCCGAGATGCACGAGTTACTTGATCTTGGGGTGGATGGCATCATGACCGATCACGTCGGCGTGCTGCGCGACGTGTATCACAGCCGCGGCCACTGGGCCGCCTGAGCGTCCGAAGGACCCCGATGGCCGAGACCGCCACCCCCACGGTGGGCGACACCCCCGCCCCGGCGAGCACCCGCCGCGAACGCACCGGCTGGTACTTCTACGACTGGGCGATGTCCGCGTTCTCCACCACGGTGATCACCGTGTTCCTCGGCCCGTTCCTGACCACGGTCACCGAACTCGCCGCCGGCTGCGAACTCGGCGCCGACAGCTGCTCCGGGTACGTGTACCCGCTGGGCATCAAGGTCGCCGCCGGCTCCTACTTCCCGTACCTGGTGTCGCTGTCGGTCTTCCTCACCGTCTTCGTGCTGCCGGTCGTCGGCGCGATCGCCGACCGGTCGGCGCACAAGAAGCGGCTGCTCGCCGCCGCCGCCTTCATCGGCGCCGGCGCCACCGTCGGCATGCTCTTCGTCACCGGCGACCGCTACCTGCTCGGCGGCGCGCTGTTCATGGTCGCCAACATCGCCTTCGGCGCCGGCGTCGTGGTCTACAACTCGTTCCTGCCGCAGCTCGGCGGCCCCGACGACCGCGACGGCATCTCCAGCCGCGGCTGGGCCCTGGGCTACCTCGGCGGCGGCCTGCTGCTGGCGCTCAACCTGGTGGCCGTGAGCATGCTCGGCGAGGAGGGCGACCACCAGCGCACCCTCGACCTGGCCCGCTGGTCGATCGTGTCCGCCGGGCTGTGGTGGGCGGCGTTCACGCTGGTCCCGCTGCGCTGGCTGCGCGAGCACCCCACCGCCGCCGCGCTGCGCGGCGGCAACCCGCTCACCGACGGGTTCCGCCAGCTCGGCCGCACCCTGCGCGAGGTCAAGGCGTACCCGCTGACGCTGTTCTTCCTGCTCGCGTTCCTGGTCTACAACGACGGCATCCAGACCGTCATCGCCCTGGCCAGCCAGTACGGCACCGAGGAGCTGAAGCTCGGGCAGAGCACCCTGATCGTGACCATCCTGCTGGTGCAGTTCCTCGCCTTCGGCGGCGCGCTGCTGCTGGGCGCGCTCGCCAAGCGCATCGGCGCCTGGAAGACCGTCCTGATCAGCCTGGTGCTCTGGACCGGGGTGATCCTCGGCGCGTTCCGGCTGCCCGCCGAGGCGCCGCTGCCGTTCATGGTCCTCGGCGCGGCCATCGGCCTGGTGCTCGGCGGCAGCCAGGCGCTGAGCCGGTCGCTGTTCAGCCAGCTCATCCCCGCCGGCAAGGAGGGCGAGTACTACGGCTTCTACGAGATCAGCGACAAGGGCACCAGCTGGCTCGGCCCGCTGGCCTTCGGCCTGGTGTTCCAGCTCACCAACTCCTACCGGGTGGGCCTGGTCTCCCTGCTGATCTTCTTCGTCGTCGGGTTCCTGCTGCTGCTGGCCGTGCCGATCCGCCGCGCCATCGTCGCCGCCGGCAACACCCCGCCGCGGGTGCTCTGAGTCCCGGCGCGGCCCGCACCCGCCGGATCGGGGGGCGTCGATCGGCTAGGCTGCCCGTCCGTGACCGACCACGCCGCCGCCCCGACCTGTCTGGCGCGCCCGCCGCTGGGCCCCGACGACTCCCCCGCCGGGTGCGCCGCGGCGCGCGGGGTGGACGGCCGGCCGCTGCACGCGGCCGCGCTGAAGTTCTTCTGGGGGCCGATGGACTGCGGCAAGTCCACGATGGCGCTGCAGATGAACCACAACCACGCCCGGCAGGGCCGCCGGGGCCTGGTCACCACCCGCATCGACCGCTCGCTGGGCCCGCAGGTCACCACCCGCATCGGGCTGGCGCACGAGGCCGTCGAGGTCACCGACGAGCTGGACCTGCGCGCCCTGGTGCGCGACACGTGGGCCGAGGGGGTACGCGTCGACTACCTCATCTGCGACGAGGCCTCCTTCTACAACCTCGAACACATCGAGCAGATGGCCGAGCTGGTCGACAGCTACGACGTCGACGTGTACGCCTTCGGGCTCGCCACCGACTTCCGGTCCTGCCTGTTCCCCGCCGCGCAGCGACTGTTCGAGCTGGCCGACGAGGTGGCCCGCATCCAGGTGGAGGTGCTCTGCTGGTGCGGCCGGGAGGGGCGGCTCAACGCCCGGGTCGTCGGCGGGCGTGTCGTCCGCGAGGGCGAACAGGTCGTCATCGGCGACACCGTGGACACGGCCGACGTGCGCTACCAGGTGCTCTGCCGGCGGCACTACCGCGCCGGGGAGCTGGGCCCACGCCGCTGACCGGCCCCGACGGCAGGCTGGTGCGCCGCCCGTGGGCGTTCACCGGGCGTTCCTTACGACAGGCCAACTCAGTACGGGTCGCCGCACACCCGCCAGCCGCCGTCCTCGCGCACCACCGACAGCTTCCGCTCCTCGGTCAGGCCGCTGTCGCGGGTCAGCCGCACCGTCACCGTGCCGTGCGGGCGGCCGCCCCGCGTCGCCACCGACACGTCGAGGATCTCGTAGCCGTCGACCAGCGGCGGGGTGCGCAGCCAACTGGTGAACCCGATCGGGCTCCACCTGCTGCGCGCGTCGGCGCACAGCCGGTCGTACGCGCCGTCGGTGTCGCCCGCGGCGACCGACCGCAGGAACCCGTCGGCGGTCTCCCGCACCGGGCCGCTGGCCTGCGTGACCACCTGCACGTTCCAGGCGCCCAGCCCGGCCACCCCGACGCAGCACAGCAGCACGGCGACGCCGGCGAACACCAGCCCGGCGCGCACCGGGCGGCGCCGCCGGGCCGGCCGGTCCCACGGCTGCTCAGCCCCCACCCGTCGACCGTAGAGAACCGGCGGGGCCGCCCGCAGGAAGTCGCCCGCAGCCGGCCTTCGGCGCGCGGCGCGGAGTCGCGCCGCGCACGGGCCGGACCGGCCCGGTCGCCCGCGGCCGGCCCTCGGCGCGCGACGCCCGGCCCTAAGTCCGGGGGCAGTCCGCCCGGCCCGGAACCGCCGCCGCGTTGCCACTCACGGCTCGATCAGGCCGGCCCGGATGGCGTAGCGGGTCAGTTCGAGCCGGTCCCTGAGGCCGAGCTTCTGCAGCAGGTTGGCCCGGTGCCGCTCGACGGTCTTGACGCTGATGAACAGCAGGCGGGCGATCTCCTTCGACGAGTGGCCCTCGGCGACGAGCTTGAGGATCTCCTCCTCGCGTTCGGTTATGGCCCGGGCCGGCAGGCTCTCGCCCCGGGCCGTGCGTTCCAGGTAGGTGCGGATCAGGGTGTTGATCGCGCCCGGATAGAGGAACGGCTCGTCGCGCACGGCCGCGCGGCAGGCCTCCACCAGGTCCCGGTCGGCGACGGACTTGAGCACGTAGCCGTTGGCGCCGACCTTGAGGGCCTCGAAGAAGTACTGCTCGTTGTCGTACATCGTCAGGATGAGGATGCGCAGGTCCGGCTGCTGCCGGGACAGCTCCCGGGCCGCCTGCAGGCCGGTCATCCGCGGCATGGCGATGTCGAGGATGACCAGGTCGGGGCGCTCGGACTGGGCCAACGCGACGGCCTCGGCGCCGTCGCCGGCCTCGGCCACGACCGTCAGGTCCGGTTCGCTGTCGAGGATGAGCCGGACCCCGCGGCGCACCAGGGCGTGGTCGTCGGCGAGCAGGATGCGGGTCGTCACGGCCGGCCCTCCCGGTCGGTCACCGGCACCCGCAGCCGCACCTCGGTGCCGCCCGCCGGGGCGGGCGCCACGGCGAGCTGGGCGCCGATGAGCAGGGCCCGTTCACGCATGCCGCGGATGCCGGCGCCCTCGGCCGCGTCGCCGACGCCCCGGCCGTCGTCGCGGATGCGCAGCAGCACATGGTCGGGGCGGCCGGCCAGCGACACCTCGACGGCGGTGGCCCTGGCGTGCCGGACGGTGTTGGTGAGGGCCTCCTGGGCGACCCGGTAGACCACCAGCTCGGCCTCGTCGTCGAGGGCGGGCAGGTCCGCGCCGAGATGCTGGCGCACGGTCAGCTCGGTGTGCCCGGTGACCTCGGTGACGAGGGCCTTCAGGGCGCTGATCAGGCCGAGCTCCTCCAGCACCCCCGGACGCAGCCGGCGGGCGATGCGGCGGATCTCGTCGAGGCTGTCGCGGGTGATCTCCTGCACCTGGGCGAGCTGCGCGCGCACGGGGTCGGGCGCCTGCCGGGCGACCTGCTTGAGTTCGAGCAGGACCGCCGTCAGCGTCTGGCCGACCTCGTCGTGCAGCTCCTGGGCGATGCGGCGGCGCTCGGCCTCCTGGGCGGAAAGGGCGGCGGCGGCGCTGGTGGCCCGCTCGGTCTCCAGGCGGTCGACCATGGCGTTGAAGGTGCGGATCAGGTCCGCGATGTCGGCCTGCCCGGCCGGGACCGGGCGCGGCTCCGGCTGGAGCAGGTCGACGGTGGTCATGGCCCGGGTCAGCCGGTGCAATGGCGCGAGGCCGACCCGCAGTAGCACGGCGTTGGCGATCAGCATCGCGGCCAGGCCCACAGTCAGCACGACGGCCTCGGTGAGCAGCACCGGGGTGGACACCGTCACCGGGCCGAGCAGGAGCAGCGTGGCGGCGACGAGCACCGCCGCGTTGAGCAGGAAGATCCGCCAGAACAGCGACACGGCGGCCCCTCCCTTCCCGGCCCCCCGCCGGCCCTTGCCGGCTCCGGCGGTTTCCGGCGGCGCGGCGGGCGGCAGGCGATCGCGCTGTGCCTCGGCCGTCCCCCTCATCATGATCCAGCCTGTCGCACCGGCCACGTGGTGTAAATGCGTGCCAGCACCCATTTATCCCCTCCGGCCCGCGCGGACGGGGGCCGGCAGCGGGCGCCGCGGCGGGGACGGCGGCAAATGGGTGTCAGCCCCGATGTCGGTCCGGACCGTGCGGATGACCATGGAAAAGGGCGCGGAGCGCTCCGCCTCACCCCCACGTGTACGGCGGCGGCCGCCCCGTCTCGCGTCGAACCCCTCCCGGGAGGATCCCGTGCACCGTCACCTGGAGTTGGCAGCACCCGTGCCGCCCGAAACCACGACCCCCGCCCGTGGGCACCGGCCCACGCTCACCGAGAACGGCCCGCCGGGTGGGCGCCCGTGAGCGCCTGGCCCGCCCTGGCTGCGACCGCCATCTTCGTGGTCGCCTTCGCGTTCATCGCCACCGAGAAGATCAATCGGGTCGCGGTGGTGCTCGGCGCCGCCGGCCTGATGGTCGTCCTGGGTCTCGTGCCCGGTTCGGACGTGTTCTACGAGCAGCACGCCGGCATCGACTGGGACGTCATCTTCCTGCTCCTCGGCATGATGATCATAGTCGGGGTGATCAAACAGACCGGGGTCTTCGAGTTCCTGGCGATCTGGGCGGCCCAGCGCTCACAGGGGCGCCCGTACCGGCTGATGGTGCTGCTCGTGGCGATCACCGGCGCCGCCTCGCCGTTCCTGGACAACGTCACCACGGTCATGCTGGTCGCACCGATCACCATCTCCGTGTGCCGGCGGCTGGGCATCCCCGCCGCGCCCTACCTGATCGCCGAGGTGCTCGCCTCCAACATCGCCGGCGCCGCCACCCTGATCGGTGACCCGCCCAACATCATCATCGGCAGCCGCGCCGGGCTCAGCTTCAACGACTTCCTCGTGCACATGGCGCCGGTCACGGTGCTGATGTTCCTCGCGTTCCTGGTGCTGGCGCGGATCATGTTCCGCCGCTCGTTCGTGTACCACCCCGAGCGGTTCGCCGCCGTACGCGACATGGACGCCCGCGCCGCCATCACCGACCCGAGGATGCTGGCCCGCTGCCTGGTCGTGCTCGGCGTGGTGGTGCTGGGCTTCATGCTGCACACGGTGATCCACGTCGACGTGGCCGTCGTCGCGCTGCTCGGCGCCGGGCTGATGGTCCTGGTGACCCGGGCGGACACGTCGGCCTACCTGGCCGAGGTCGAGTGGCCCACGCTGGTCTTCTTCACCGGCCTGTTCGTGATGGTCGCCGGCCTCACCGAGACCGGGGTCATCGAGCAGGTCGGCCAGTGGGCCGGCGACGCGGTCGGCGACGACTTCTTCGCCGCGGCCACCAGCCTGATCTTCGGTTCGGCGCTGCTCGGCGCGTTCTTCGACAACATCCCCTACACGGCGACCATGGCGCCGATCGTGGAGGGACTCGTCGCCGGCGCCCCCGATCCCGGCACCGGCGAGGCGCTGTGGTGGTCCTTCGCCCTCGGCGCCGACCTGGGCGGCAACGGCACGGCCGTGGCGGCCAGCGCCAACATCGTCGTGCTGGGTATCGCCGCCCGCGCCGGCGAGCCGATCAGCTTCTGGCGGTTCACCCGGTACGGCATCGCCACCACGGTGCTGACGACGGCGATCGCCTGGGGGTACGTGTGGCTACGCTACTTCGCCGCGTAGCCGGCGCCCGAGGTGGGCCCGCCCCGGGGGCGAGGAGGTCGACGTGAACATCGGCGACCTGTACGTGATGCTGGCGGTCGGCACGGGCGTGGTCCTGGCCAGCGTCGGCGCGGCCCGGCTGGCCACCCGGCTGGGCATGCCGGTGCTGCTGGCGTACCTCGGCGTCGGTCTGCTGCTGGGCCAGGACGTGGCCGGCTTCCCGTTCGACGACGCGGCCCTGGCGCAGGCGCTGGGCCTGGCGGCGCTGGCGGTCATCCTGGTGGAGGGCGGCCTGACCACCCGGTTCGCCGACGTACGCGGCGTGCTGGCGCCCGCGTCGGTGCTGGCCACCGTCGGTGTCTTCGTCAGCGTCGCGGTCACCGCGGGGGCGACGTACCTGCTGCTGGACGTCGACTGGCAGATGGCGCTGCTGCTGGGGGCGATCGTGTCGTCCACCGACGCGGCGGCGGTGTTCTCCGTGCTGCGGTCGGTGCCGCTGCCCCGCCGGCTGACGAGCCTGGTCGAGGCCGAGTCGGGGCTCAACGACGCCCCGACGCTGATCCTGGTGCTGACGTTCAGCGCGGCCACCCTCGACACCGTCTCGCCCCTGCCGCTGCTCGGCGCGATGGCCTTCCAGCTGGTCGCCGGCGGCGCGATCGGCCTGGCGATCGGGGCGGCCGGGGTGTGGCTGCTGCGGCGGCTGACCCTGCCCACCTCCGGCCTGTACCCCATAGCGACCGTCGCCTGCGGCGTGCTGGCGTTCGCGGTCGCGGGCCTCTCCCAGACCAGCGGGTTCCTCGCCGCCTACCTGGCGGGGCTGGTGCTCGGCAACGCCGGCCTGGCGCACCGGCGGGCCACCCACTCGGTCGCCGAGGGGCTGGGCTGGATCGCCCAGATCGGCCTGTTCGTGATGCTCGGCCTGCTGGCCACGCCCAGCGAGCTGCCCGCCGCGGTCGTCCCCGCGATCGTGGTCGGAACGGCCCTGCTGCTGGTCGCCCGGCCCGCCTCCGTGCTGGTCTCGCTGGCCGCGTTCCGCATCCCGCTGCGCGAACAGGCATTCCTGTCGTGGGCCGGGCTGCGCGGGGCCGTGCCGATCGTGCTGGCCACCATCCCGGTCGTCGCGGGCGCCCCGGGCAGCGAGCAGGTCTTCAACATCGTGTTCGTGCTGGTCGTGGTCTTCACCGTCATCCAGGCGCCCACGCTGCCCTGGCTGGCGCGTCGGCTACGCCTCGCCTCGCGTGGCGTCGGGCCGGACCTGCAGATCGAGCTGGCGCCGCTGGACGCCATGGACGCCGACCTCATCCACGTCACCGTCGAGCCCGGCTCCCGCCTGCACGGCGTCTACCTGCCCGAGCTGCGGCTGCCACCACCGGCCGCGACCACCCTCGTCGTCCGCGGCGAGGACACCTTCGTGCCCGACGACCACACCCGGCTGCGCGTCGGGGACCAACTGGTCGTGCTCACCACCCCGCCCGTACGCGAGGCGACCCAGCGGCGTCTGCGGGCCGTCGCGCGCGCCGGGCGGCTGGCCACCTGGTTCGGCGAGGCCGGCCAGGAACACACCGCACCAACCCAGGACAGGAGGCCATGATGCAGATCGAACGCGTTCCGCTGCCGCGCATCGGCGTGGGCTACACCGTGCACACCGGCGAGGGGCAGTCGCTCGGGGTCGTCTGCCACCGCGACGGGCGGCGCGACCTCGTCGTCTACGCGTCGGACGACCCGGACACCGTCGAGCGGTCCCTGTCGCTGAGCGCGGCGGAGGCGCACGAGGTGTCCGAGCTGCTGCACCCGGTCGCCACCGTCGACCACGTCACGCACCTGGAGCGGCACGGGGAGGCGATCAGCGTCGCGGAGCTGCCGGTCACGGCGGCGTCACCCTACGACGGCCGGCCCCTGGCCGACGCCGTCGCGCGTACCCGCGGCGTGACCGTCATCGCCGTGCTCCGCGCGGGCCGGACGATCACCGCGCCCGACGCCGGGTACGTCCTGGCCCACGGCGACGTCCTGGTCGCGGCCGGCAGCCAGGAGGGCATCGGGGCGCTGAGCCGCCTGGTGGCGCTCGCGGACCCGTAGGCGCCGCATACCTGACAGGAGATGGCAGGTACGCGCGGCAGACTGCCCGCCATGACAGTCATCGCCGACATCGCCATGGTCAACCTCGACAGCCCCGACCCCGTCGCCCACGCCGCGTTCTGGCAGCGCGTCCTCGGTGGGGAGATCACCCACAGCCAGCCGGAGTACGCGATGGTCACCGCCGGAGGCGTGGCCGTCGGCTTCGGCCTGGTCGAGGGGTACCGGCCGCCGTCCTGGCCGGACGAGGACGCCGGCAAGCGGTACCACCTCGACCTGTACGTCGACGACCTCGCCGCGGCGGAGCGGGAGTTCGTCGCGGCCGGCGCCGCGAAGCCGGACTTCCAGCCCGGCGGCGAGCGGTGGGTGGTGCTGACCGACCCGGCCGGGCAGCCGTTCTGCGTCTGCCCTCGCCCGCAGGGCTGACCGCCGGCGCCGACCGCGAGGACGGGCCGTCGCGCCGCACAGGACGGGCCGTCGCGCCGCTCAGCCGCGCCGGCGGGCGCGGGCCGCCCAGATGACGTACGCGGGATCGCGGTCGAGGTTGTGCCGGTCCCGGTCGTAGCGGCGGGTGGTGCGCGGGTCGGCGTGCCCCATCGCGTCCTGCACGTCCTCCAGGGGGACACCCTCGGCCCGGGCGGTGGTGGCGAAGGCGTGCCGCAGCGAGTGCGGGGACAGCTTCGCCCAGGCCGGGATGCCGGCCGCCCGGGCCAGCCGGCGCACCAGCCGGAACACGGCATGCCGGTCCAGCCGGGCCCCGGTGGCGGTGACCAGCAGCGGGCCGGTCAGCTCGTGCACCGCCACGCCCTGCGCGGCCGCCCGCTGGGCCAGGTACGCGTCGACGGCGTACGCGGTGCCCGGGGTGAGGGCCCGGCGGCGGGACCTGCCGCCCTTGCCGACGAAGCGGACGCTGCGGTGGCCCCGCTCGGCGCCCAGGTCGGTCAGGTCGAGCGAGACCAGTTCGCCGACGCGCAGCCCGAGGTCGGCCAGCAGCGCGATCGCGGCCCGGTTGCGGGCGGCGGTCGGCCCGGTGTCGGCCTCGGCGGCGGCGACCAGCGCGTCCACCTCCTCCGGGCTGAGGCCCACCGTGGCGGAGTGGTCGCGGTCGACGCGGGGCCGGTCGGCGCCGGCCACCGGGTTGGCCTCGACGGCGCGGAGCTTGACGAGGAAGTCGTACCAGCTCGACAGGGCCGAGAGCCGGCGGGCGACGGTGGCCGGGGTGAGCGGCTTGCCGCTGCGCGTGGCCAGCGTCGCCTCCAGCTCCCGGGCGTACTCGTTGACGTGCAGGAAGTTCGCGTGCAGCGGGTCCAGTTCGCGGGTGGCGCACCAGCCGAGCCACCCGGCGACGTCCCGCCGGTACGCGTCGCGGGTGTGGTCGGACAGCCGCCGGTTGCGCAGCCACGCCTCGGTGAAGTCGGTGGGCCCGCCGGGCAGGGCCGGCGCGGGCGACCGGTGGGGCCGCGCCGGAGCGTTCGGGGACAGCATGTGAAAAAGGTTCTCAGCTTCGGCTGGCAAACGGGAGGAGGCGCGCCCGACGCGATCGACACCGCCGCCGGGCTCCCCGACCGACCGCCCGGTACGGTCGGCCCGTGCGCGCGAGTCGGCTGGTCTCCCTGCTGCTGCTCCTGCAGACCCGGGGCCGGATGACCGCGCCGGAACTCGCCGAGGCCCTGGAGGTCTCGGTACGCACCGTCTACCGGGACGTGGAGTCGCTCGGCGCGGCCGGCGTGCCCGTCTACGCCGACCGCGGCCCGGCCGGCGGCTACCGGCTGCTCGACGGCTACCGCACCCGGCTGACCGGGCTGACCGCCGGCGAGGCGGAGGCGCTGTTCCTGGCCGGGATGCCGGGCCCCGCCGCCGAGCTGGGGCTCGGGTCGGTGCTCGCGGCCGCCGAGCTGAAGCTGCGCGCCGCGCTGCCGGCGGAGCTGGCCGACCGGGGCGAGCGGATCCGGCAGCGCTTCCACCTCGACGCCCCCACCTGGTTCCGGGAGCCCGAACCCACCCCGCACCTGGCCGAACTGGCCAGGGCCGTGTGGGAGGACCGGCGCGTGCGGGTGCGCTACCGGCGGTGGAAGACTCCCCGGGAGGTGACCCGGACGCTCGCCCCGCTGGGCGTGGTGCTCAAGGCCGGCCGCTGGTACCTGGTGGCCGACGCGGATGCCCAGGTGCGCACCTACCGGGTCGGCGCGGTCCTGGAGCTGGCCGTGCTCGACGAGCGGTTCGACCGGCCGGACGGCTTCGACCTGGCCCGCTGCTGGCAGGAGCACGCCGACCGGTACGAGCGGGGCGTGTACCGCGACGAGGCGCGGGTGCGGATGACGACGGCCGCGTTGGAGCTGGCGGCGCACGTCCTGCCGCCGGCGATGAGCCGGGCGGCGCGGGCGGCGGCGTCGGCGCCGGACCGGGCCGGTTGGGTGCGCACGACCGTGCCGATCGAGTCGGTGAAGCACGGCCACGTGGAGCTGCTCAAGCTCGGCGCGCAGTTGGAGGTGCTCGCCCCGGCCGAGCTGCGCGACCGGTTCACCGCCACCGCGCACGCCCTGGCGGCGCTCTATCCGGGCCGGGCCGACGGCCCGGACGCCCCCGCGACCTGACGCGATCTGCTCTTCGCCCGCCCCGACCTCGAGGCGCGCCGGCCCGCCGGGCGGCGACCCGTGCTCCACCGTGGCGGAACGCCCCGGGCGGGTCGGGCCGGCGTCGGGCAGCGCCGGGGTGCCGACCGCCGAGGAGCGGTGCCGAGCGCCCGGCGTCGGCCGTCGAGGAGCGGTGCCGAGCGCCCGGCGTCGGCCGTCGAGGAGCGGTGCCGAGCGCCCGGCGTCGGCCGTCGAGGAGAGAAAGAACACTTGTCGCGTCGGCCTCCGGAGGCGGAGACGCCCTGCTCAGCGCGGCTGCTCGCGGTCCTCGGAAGCGAGCCGTCCACTGAGTCGTCGATCAGCGGGCAGACGGGGCCGAGGGTCCGGCGGCAGCCTGCGAGAAATCACTTTTCGGCCCCCGGCGGCGTCCCGCACGCCCCCGCGAGGCCACACTGTCCACTATGGACGGTGTCGACAGAAGATGAGGAAGGTACGTGATCCGACGCTCCAGGGCACTGTTGTCCGCGACGGCCGTCCTGCTCGCCTGTGCCATCGCGCAGCCCGCCGCCGCGGAAGGCCCCACGGTTTCCGCGGCCGCCATCGTCCGGCCGGTCTCGGGTGTCAGCCCACTGCCGGCAGGCTGCGGACTTCCCCCGACCGACGGCTACACACTGACCCCGAACACCGAGGCCCTGCCCGTGGTGGCGCAGGATCCGAAGCGTCCGTGGCACCTGGTCACCGTGTTCCAGCAGGACCGCTGGAACCGGTACGGCAGCAACGGCGCGGTCACCGCCGTGTCGGACGACTTCGGCCTGAGCTGGAAGCGGTCGCGGAACCTGCCCGCCTTCTCCCGCTGCACCGGCGGCACGGCCGCCAACGGCGGCGACTACGACGTCACGACCGACCACTGGATCACGGTCACCCCGTCGGGCGCCGCCGTGGCCGCGGCGTTCTCGCTGTCCCGCGCCGGCGACGTGACCGCGATCCTGGTGGCCCGCTCCGCTGACGGCGGCCAGACCTGGGACGCCCCGGTCACCCTGCAGCGGGACGACAACCCGCAGTTCTTCAACGACCGCCCCACGGTCACCGCCGACCCCTACCGCCCCGGCGTGGTCTACGCGGTGTGGGACCGCGTCGACAGCACGGAGGCGGGCTGGGTGCAGCCGATCCACCTGGCGAAGTCGACCGACGACGGGCGCACCTGGACCACCAGCAAGGTGTACGACTTCCCCAACAACAGCGGCGCCATCGGCACCCAGGTGGTGCCCCTTCCGGACGGCACGCTGCTGATGGGCATGCACTACGAGACCGACACCGAATCGGCCACCCAGGTCATCCGCTCGACCGACGGCGGGAAGACGTGGTCGACCCCGACGCTGGACGTGCCGGCCCCGTTCGCGGTGGGCCCCCGCATCCCGGACCCGGACAACTCCGGTGACCCGGTGCGCAACGCCTCCCTGCCGCTGCTGGCCGCCCGGCCGAACAGCCAGGTGGTGGACGCCGTCTGGCAGAGCCAGGCCGCCGACGGCACCTTCCACGTGGACCACTCCCGGTCGACGGACGGCGGGAAGACCTGGTCGGCTCCGATCCGGGTCGACAAGACGCCCACCGGGTCCGCCGCCGTGCCGGTCGTCGCCGTCGCCGACGACGGCACCGTCGCGGTCACCTACTACGACTTCCGCAACAACACCCCCGACCCCGCCACCCTGCCCACCGACCTCTGGGCCGTTACCTGCGAGAAGGACTGCACGCGGCCCGGGGCGTGGCGCGAGCAGCACATCGAGGGCCCGTTCGACGCGCGGAAGTTCCCGGCCACGAGCGCGGGACGCATGGTCGGCGACTACACCGGCCTGGTGTCCAACAATGGCGTCTTCGTGGCCGTGTACGGAGTGACCACCGACAGCGCCACCAACCCGGTGGACGTCCACAGCGCGATCTTCAGCCGCTGAGGCGGCCGAGCCGATCGTCGGCGGGCCCGCTCCATCGAGGAGCCCCG
>NZ_JBSGDY010000135.1:0-18058 GCF_053602615.1 Micromonospora sp. NPDC004336 | reverse complement strand
ACGCCCCTGCCCGGGCTGGTGACAGCCCTGCGCACCGGCCGGTTCGGAAGGTTGTCGCTGGACTTCGGTCCGGTCGACGCGTTGGGGGCCGAGGGCCCGCCCCCGACGCGGCGGTGCTGCCCGCCGGGGACCCGGCGGCGGTGGCCGAGTCCCGCGAGTCGGTCCGGCTGGCGTTCGTCGCCGCGCTGCAACACCTGCCGCCCCGGCAGCGCGCGGTGCTGATCCTGCGCGACGTGCTGCGCTGGCGGGCCGACGAGACCGCCGAATTGACCGGCGCCACCGTCGCCGCGGTCAACAGCGCGCTCCAGCGGGCCCGCGCGACGATGGCCGCCCGCGAGGACGTGCCGGGCGCGCCGCTCGACCAGCGGCAGCGCGACCTGCTCGACCGCTACGTCGACAGCTTCGAGCGCTACGACGTCGACTCGCTCGTCGCGCTGCTGCGGGAGGACGCGGTGCAGTGCATGCCGCCGTTCGCGCTGTGGCTGCGCGGCCCCGGCGACATCGCCCGGTGGATGCTCGGTCCGGGCGCCGGGTGCCGCGGCTCACGGCTGGTCCCGGTCTCCGCCAACGGTGGCGCCGCCTTCGGTCACTACCGCCCCGATCCGGCGGGCGGGCACCGCCCGTTCGGCGTCATCCTGCCGGCCGCCTCGGCGGGCCGGATCACGCGGCTCACCCACTTCCTGACGCCGGAGCTGTTCCCGGTGTTCGGCCTGCCGCCGCGCCTCGATCCCCGGCCCGGCGACCCCCGTCCCGGGCCCGCGGAGCGATGAGTTCCGGTCGGCCCGACCGTCCACCCCCACGTACGCCACGACGAGGAGGAGAGGCATGTTCACGGACACGAGGGCGATGAGCAGCTTCGCGGTCGACGACGTCGACCGGGCGCAGCGGTTCTACGCCGACACGCTCGGCCTGCGGGTGTCGCGCGACGACGCGATGGGCGGCCTGCTGACGCTGCACGTCGCCGGCGACCGGGACATCCTGGTCTATCCGAAGGACGACCACACCCCGGCGACCTACACGGTGCTCAACTTCCCGGTCGACGACATCGACCGGGCCGTCGACGAGCTGGCCCGGCGCGGGGTGCGGTTCGAGCGCTACCCCGGCATGCCGCAGGACGAGAAGGGCGTCATGCGCGGCAACGGGCCGTCGATCGCCTGGTTCACCGACCCGGCGGGCAACATCCTGGCGGTGCTGGCGGACGGCTGACGCCCGCCGGGGGTCAGGCCGGGGTGACCGGGCGCAGCTCGGCGACCACCTCGTCGTCCTCCATCGCGCCGGTGGGGACGAAGCCGAGGCTGGCGTAGAGCCGGGCGGCCGAGGCGTTGTCGGGGTGGTAGGAGAGCCGCACGGGGTGCCCGCCGTCCTGGTCGGCCAGCCACGCGGCGAGGGTGCGCACGACCGCCCGGCCGACGCCCCGGTCCTGCTGGGCCGCGTCGATCACCATGCCGCCGATCCAGCGCGAGCCGTCGTCGTCCACGCCCCACATGACGTGCCCGGCGACCGTCTCGTCGGCGTACACGGCGAGGGAGTTCCACACGTCGGAGCGCTCGGTCAGCAGCAGGTAGCGGGCGGCCAGCGCCGCCACCCATTCGCGCTGGTCGTCGCGGGGGGCGACGTCGGCCACCGCCCGCCAGTTGTCGTCGTCGACCGGGCGCAGGGTCACCCGGCGGCCGGCGCGGTCGAGGAGTCCGGAGTCGATCACCCGGGCAGCCTAGGGGCCGCCCGGGCACCACGCCACCGCTATTGCCCCGGTCAGTCCAGCAGGGCGTCCAGGCCGACCGTCAGCCCGGGCCGGTTGCGGACCGCCCGGACGGCCAGCAGCACGCCGGGCATGAACGACGCCCGGTCGTACGAGTCGTGCCGGATGGTCAGCGTCTCGCCGACGGTGCCGAAGAGCACCTCCTGGTGCGCCACGAGGCCGGTGGCGCGCACGGCGTGCACGCGTACCCCCTCGATGTCGGCGCCCCGGGCGCCCGCGACCTCGTCCTTCGTGGCGTCCGGCGCCGGGCCGAGCCCGGCCTCGGCGCGGGCCGCCGCGATCAGCCGCGCGGTGTGCGTGGCGGTGCCGCTGGGCGCGTCCAGCTTGCGGGGGTGGTGCTGCTCGACGATCTCGACCGACTCGAAGTGCCGGGCCGCGCGGGCGGCGAACTGCATCATCAGCACCGCGCCGATGCCGAAGTTGGGGGCGATCACCACGCCCACGCCGGGCTTGCGGGCCAGCCAGCCGCGCACCTGCTCCAGCCGCTGCCCGGTGAAGCCGGTCGTGCCGACGACCGCGTTGATGCCCTGGTCGATGCACCACTGCAGGTTGTCCATGACGACGTCGGGGGTGGTGAAGTCGACCATCACCTCGGCCCCGGCGTCGGAGGCGTTGAACAGCCAGTCGCCCTGGTCGACCATGGCCACCAGCTCCATGTCGCCGGCGGCGTCCACGGCCTTGCACACCTCGACGCCCATCCGGCCCCGGGCGCCCAGCACACCGACCCGGATCGGCTCGTCCGCGCTCTTCTCCTGCTCGTCAGTCACGGGGCACAACCTATCCCAATCGGGACGCCCGCACCCCGCCGGTCAGCGGGCGGAGAAGTCGTCCCGCCCGAACGGGCCGACGACGGCCAGCGACATCGGCCGACCCAGCAGCTCGGCCGCGAGGGTGTTGACGTCGGCCACGGTGACGGCGTCGACGCGGCTGAGCAGCTCGTCGACGGGCATCAGGTCGCCATAGAGCAGCTCGCCCTTGGCCAGCCGGCTCATCCGCGAGCCCGTGTCCTCCAGACCCAGCACGAAGGAGCCCTTGCTCATCCCCTTGCCCCGGGCCACCTCGGCCTCGGTGAGACCGTCGGCGGCCACCCGGGCCAGCTCGGCCCGGGTGAGCTGCAGCACCTCGTCCACCTTGCCGGGCGCGCAGCCGGCGTAGACGGCGAAGAGGCCGCTGTCGGCGTACTGGCTGGCGTAGGAGTAGACCGAGTAGGCGAGGCCCCGCTGCTCCCGGATCTCCTGGAACAGCCGGCTGGACATGCCGCCGCCGAGGACGTTGTTGAGCACGCCGAGGGCGAAGCGACGATCGTCGAGCCGGTCGATGCCGGGGCAGCCGAGGATGACGTGCGCCTGCTCGGTCTCCTTCGGCTCCACCAGGGTGGTGGCGGGCTTCGTGCGTACGGCCGGGGCGCTCGTCCGGTGCGGCGCCGGCGACGCCGGGTCGGTGTCCAGCGGGGTGCCGCGCAGCGCCTGGCGGACCAGCTTGACCACGGCGGCGTGGTCCAGGTTGCCGGCGGCGGCGATGACGATCTGCGGGGCCGTGTAGCGACGGCGGTAGAAGCTCTGGATCTGCCGCCGGGTCATCGGGGTGACCGTCTCCTCGGTGCCGGAGATCAGCCGGCCCAGCGGGTGGTCGCCGTAGACCGCCCGGGCGAAGAGGTCGTGCACCTCGTCGCCGGGCTCGTCGTCGTGCATGGCGATCTCTTCGAGGATCACGCCGCGCTCGGTCTCCACGTCGGCCGGGTCCAGCACCGAGTCGGCGACGAGGTCGCACATCACGTCGATGGCCAGCGGCAGGTCCTCGTCCAGCACGCGGGCGTAGTAGCAGGTGTATTCCTTGGTGGTGAAGGCGTTGGTCTCGCCGCCCACCGCCTCGATCCCGGAGGAGATGTCCAGCGCGCTGCGCTTGTTGGTGCCCTTGAACAGCAGGTGCTCCAGGAAGTGCGCGGCACCGGCCTGCGGGCCGGTCTCGTCGCGGGAGCCGACGGCCACCCAGATGCCGAACGACACGCTGCGCATCGCCGGGATCGCCTCGGTCAGCACGCGCAGACCGCTGGGCAGCACGGTACGGCGTACCGTGCCGCCCAGCGGGTCGTCGCTGATCGTCCTCGTCACCGCCCGGGAGGCGCCGCCGGAGCGGCCCGTCCCGGCGGCGCGGTGGGACGCCCCCGCAGGACCCGGGAACGCCGCCACCCCCCGTCGATCCGGCGGAAACGGCGCGCTGACGGCCCGACTCACGTGTTGCTCCCAGATCGACGAGGGGTGGGTGATGCGATGGTGCGGTGCGTCAGCTGCGTCGGGTGCGGCGGCGCGGACGCTCGCCGCCCTCGCCACCCTCGCCGCCGCCCTCGCCGCGCTCGCCGCCGCCCGGGCCACGACCGCCCCGGTCGCCGCCGCGCTCACGGTCGCCCCGGTCGCGCGGGCCCCGGTCGTCGCGGTCCCGGCCGGCCGGACGCTCGCCGCCGGCGGCCTCGGCCGGCGCCTCGGCGCCCTCCGGGCGGACCTTGTCCAGGTAGATCTTGCCGCGGGCGTCGATGTCCGCGATCTCGACCTCGACCCGGTCGCCGACGTTGAGGAAGTCCTCGACCTTCTCGACCCGCTTGCCGTCGCCCACCTTGGAGATGTGCAGCAGGCCGTCGCGGCCCGGCAGCAGCGAGACGAACGCGCCGAACGCGGCGGTCTTGACCACCGTGCCGAGGAACTTGTCGCCGACCTTCGGCAGCGTCGGGTTGGCGATCGCGTTGATCCGCTCCACCGCGGCCTGGGCCGACGGGCCGTTGGTCGCGCCGACGTAGATCGTGCCGTCGTCCTCGATGGAGATCTCGGCGCCGGTCTCGTCCTGGATGGCGTTGATGGTCTGCCCCTTCGGGCCGATCACCATGCCGATCTTGTCGACCGGGATCTTGACGGTGGTGACCCGCGGGGCGTGGTCCGACATCTCGGCCGGACCCTCGATCGCCGCCTGCATCACGCCGAGGATGGTCTGCCGGGCCTCGTACGCCTGCTGCAGCGCGGCGGCCAGCACGTCCGACGGGATGCCGTTGAGCTTGGTGTCGAGCTGGAGCGCGGTGACGAACTCCGGCGTGCCGGCGACCTTGAAGTCCATGTCGCCGAACGCGTCCTCGGCGCCGAGGATGTCGGTCAGCGTCACGTACTGGGTCTTGCCGTCGACCTCGTCGGAGATGAGGCCCATGGCGATGCCGGCCACCGGCGCCTTCAGCGGCACACCGGCGCTGAGCAGGCCCAGCGTCGAGGCGCAGACCGAGCCCATCGAGGTGGAGCCGTTGGAGCCGAGCGCCTCGGAGACCTGCCGGATGGCGTACGGGAACTCCTCGCGCGACGGCAGCACCGGGATCAGCGCCCGCTCGGCCAGCGCGCCGTGGCCGATCTCGCGCCGCTTCGGCGAGCCGACCCGGCCGGTCTCACCGGTCGAGTACGGCGGGAAGTTGTAGTTGTGCATGTAGCGCTTGCGGTTCTCCGGGGACAGGGTGTCCACCATCTGCTCCATGCGCAGCATGTTGAGGGTGGTGACGCCCAGGATCTGGGTCTCGCCACGCTCGAACAGCGCCGAGCCGTGCACCCGGGGCAGCACGCCGACCTCGGCGGTCAGCGGGCGGATGTCGCGCGGGCCGCGGCCGTCGATGCGGACCTGCTCGCGCAGCACCCGGTTGCGCACCTCGGACTTGGTCAGCGACCGGAAGGCGGCGCCGAGCTCCTTCTCGCGGCCCTCGAAGCGACCGCCGAGCTCCTCGGCGACCTTGGCCTTGATCCGGTCCAGGGCCTCCTCGCGGTCGGCCTTGCCGGCGATCTGGAGGGCCTCGGCGACCTCGGCGCGGGCCAGGTCGGCCACCGCCTCGTAGACGTCGTCCTGGTAGTCGAGGAAGACCGGGAACTCGGTGACGGGCTTGGCGGCCACCTCGGCCAGCTCGGCCTGCGCGCGGCACAGCTCGCGGATCGCCGGCTTCGCGGCCTCCAGGCCGCTGGCCACGATCTCCTCGGTCGGCGCGGTCGCGCCGCCCGCGATCAGCGTCACGGCGTTCGGCGTCGCCTCGGCCTCGACCATCATGATCGCGACGTCGCCGTCCGGCAGCGAGCGGCCGGCCACGACCATGTCGAAGGTGGCCCGGGCCAGCTCCTCCAGGGTCGGGAACGCGACCCACTGGCCGTCGACGTGCGCGACCCGGGTCGCCCCGATCGGGCCGGAGAACGGCAGGCCGGAGAGCTTGGTGGACATCGACGCGGCGTTGATCGCCACCACGTCGTAGGGGTGCTGCGGGTCGAGCGCGAGGACGGTCTCGACGACCTGGACCTCGTTGCGCAGGCCCTTGACGAACGACGGGCGCAGCGGCCGGTCGATCAGCCGGCAGGTGAGGATCGCGTCCTCGCTGGGGCGGCCCTCGCGGCGGAAGAACGATCCGGGGATCCGGCCCGCGGCGTACATCCGCTCCTCGACGTCGACGGTCAGCGGGAAGAAGTCGAACTGCTCCTTCGGCTGCTTGCCGGCGGTGGTGGCGGAGAGGACGACCGTCTCGCCGAGCTGGGCGACGACGGAGCCGGCGGCCTGGCGGGCCAGCCGGCCGGTGGAGAAGGTGATCTCACGGGTGCCGAAGGACCCGTTGTCGATCACGGCGGTGCGGGATTCGGTGCCGAGGTTGGTCTCGGTCATGGTGCTGTCGTGCTCCTTCGCATCGGGGGCCCACGACGCGGGGAGCTGCTCAGACGGCCGGTCTTCGATCGAAGCGCCCGGGTGGCCGGCGAGATGCCGGGGTGCCCGGGGGCCACTACCGGAGACCGGTACGCTGACCGGCTCCCTGTCGGGTGGTCGCACGGCCCGTTTCTTCAGTGGTACCGGAACGGGGGAGCGACCGCAGGCCGCTCCCCCGTCACGTCACCGGCGCAGACCGAGCCGCTCGATGAGCGACCGGTAGCGGTTGATGTCCTTCTTCTGGACGTAGTTGAGCAGCCGACGGCGACGGCCGACCAGCAGCAGCAGCCCGCGGCGGCTGTGGTGGTCGTGCTTGTGCACCTTCAGGTGCTCGGTGAGCTCGGCGATCCGCTTGGTGAGGACCGCGACCTGCACCTCCGGCGAACCGGTGTCGCCCTCGGCGGTCGCGTACTCCGCGCGGATCTTGGCCTTGGCTTCCTGGTCGAGCGCCATGTTCTCCCTGTTTCGTGGGTTGTTCGATGGTGTCCGTCGGATTGGTCAGGAGACCGGAAACGGACCGGCACCTCGCACCCGCGGCGTCGTGCAGGCACGCGAGGCCCCACGTCGGTCAGCCGACGTCCCCGCCAGACTACCAGCACGGCCCGGGGGCGGCCGGTCAAGGGCGCGACGCGTCAGCCGAGGGCCCGCCGGGTGCGCTCCACGTCCTGCTCGATCCGGGCGATCAGCGGCTCGATCTCGTCGTAGCGGACCTGCCCGCGCAGGTGCGCCACGAAGTCCAGCGCCAGCCGCTCGCCGTAGAGGTCGCCGGAGAAGTCCAGCACGTACGCCTCCACCCGCCGCTCGCGGCCGGAGAAGGTCGGGTTGGTGCCGACCGACACCGCCGCCGCCAGCGGTTCGGGGTGGCCCCGGCGCACGAGCCGGGCCGCGTAGACGCCGTCGGCGGGCACCGCCGCGTACCGGTGGCAGAGCAGGTTGGCGGTGGGGAAGCCCAGCTCGCGGCCGCGCTGGTCGCCGCGGACCACCACGCCCTCCAGCCGGTGCGGGCGGCCGAGCGCCGCGGCGGCGGCCCCCACGTCCCCCGCGTCGACGCAGGAGCGGATGTACGTCGAGGAGAAGACGGTGCCCGCCTCGGCGACCAGCGGGGCCCCCTCGACGCCGAAGCCGAAGGTGCGGCCCAGCCGCTCCAGCAGCGCCACGTCGCCGGCGGCCCTGTGCCCGAAGCGGAAGTTGTCCCCCACCACCACCAGGGCGGCGTGCAGGTGCTCGACCAGCACGTCGTGCACGAACGCCTCGGCGGGCAACCGGGAGAACTCCGGCGTGAAGGGCACCACGCAGAGCACGTCCACCCCGAGCGCCTCGATCAGCTCGGCCTTGCGGGCGGGCTCGGTGAGCACCGCCGGGTGCGAGCCGGGGCGGACCACCTCGGCCGGGTGCGGGTCGAAGGTCACCACCACCGACTGCACGCCCAACTCCCGGGCCCGCGCCACGGCGTGCCCGATGGTCGCCTGGTGCCCCTTGTGCACGCCGTCGAAGACGCCGATGGTGACGACCGACCGTCCCCAGCCACCGGGCGCCGCGTCGTACCCCCGCCACCGCTGCATTGCGCTCCTCCCCTGCCTGTCCGGCGGGCCGCGCCGGCCGCCGGTCCCACGATCCGCCCCGCCGTCAGGCGGGGGCGAGCACGATCTCCGCGCGGGCCCGGCCGTCCCGCTCGCTGACGATAGCGATCAGCCCGCCGTCGGGGCCGAAGACCGCGTAGGGACCGGGGATCCCCGCCGGGTCGAGCGGCCCGCCGTGGGAGAGCACCTTCGCCTCGTCGGCGCCGACGTCGCGCCGGGCGAAGAACCGGCCGGCCGCCTCCGCCAGCGGCAGGCCCACGACCTCGGGCGCGCGTCGCTCCAGGTCGTCGAGGGTGGCGGCCTCCGCGAGGGTGAAGCCGCCGACGGCGGTACGCCGCAGCGCGGTCAGGTGCCCGCCCACCCCGAGCGCCAGGCCCGCGTCCCGGGCGACGGCCCGGATGTACGTCCCGGAGGAGCAGGTCACGTCGATGTCCACGTCCACCACGTCGGGCCGGTCCCGGCGCACGGCCAGCAGGTCCAGCCGGGAGACGGTGACCCGGCGGGCGGGCAGCTCGACGCTCTCCCCCTCGCGGACCCGCTTGTACGCCCGCTGGCCGTTGATCTTGATGGCGCTGACCGCGCTCGGCACCTGGTCGATCTCGCCCGTCAGCGCGGCCAGGGCGGCGCCGATCGCCTCGTCGGTGACCTGCCCGGCCGGGGTGGTGGCGATCACGTCGCCCTCGGCGTCGTCGGTGACGGTGGCCTGACCGAGCCGGACGGTGGCCGTGTAGCTCTTGTGCGCGCCGATCACGTACGTGAGCAGGCGGGTGGCCCGGCCGACCCCGATCACCAGCACGCCGGTCGCCATCGGGTCGAGGGTGCCGCCGTGCCCCACCCGGCGGGTCCGCGCCAACCGGCGGATCCGCGCCACCACGTCGTGCGACGTCATGCCGCCGGGCTTGTCGACCACGATCAGACCGTCTGCGCTCACGACACCCAAGCCTGCCAGACCGCCTCGGAGCCCCCACCGCCGCCGTACGCGGGTCGGGTGGACGGCCGGTTCCGCCTCCACCGGTCGGACGGCGTCACCGCCACGGGGCCGTACGGGACCACGGCGGGTGCGGGTGGGGTGCGAAGATCGTCCGTCTCCTCCTCAGGCCGTGGGAGTCGTGTTCCTGCTCACCTCGACGGGAACGATCGCCCCGGCCGGCGGCGCCCTCCACCTCCTCTGCCTGTCGCTGCGCGACGACCTCTGACGGGAACCACATGCGGACCGACCCACCCACCGACACCCCCGGGACCGCCGGCCAGGATCCGGTCGACGTCCCGACGTCACCCGCCGGCGCGGCCGAGAGCCGACCCGGCCCGGCCTTCGCCGAGGTCACGCCCGTGCGGCTGCCGGACTGGATGCGACCGCCGGAGTCGGAGCACCAACCGACCGGGCTGGACCGGCCACGGTTCTTCTGGGCCCGTCACAACGGTCCGCTGACGATCGGCCTCGGATTGGCGCTGGCCCTGCTGATGGTGGCCGGCGGCGCGTGGTGGGTCGACCGGGTCGCGGACGGGTACCGCGAGGCGACGCCCGCGCGGCCGGCGGGCGCGACGCCCGAGCAGGCGACGGACGCGACTCCCGGGCCGACCAGTGCCGTGGGCACGCCGCGGGACCACTTCGCCGGCACCCCCGCGGCGGCCTTCCCCGTCGGGGAGAAGGCGATCGTGCTCCCGCCGGCCAGGGCCACCGGGCCGTTCAGCACGTCCCAGGTGCGCGCCGCCCTCGACTCGGTCCGCCGGGCCCTGATCGAGAGCCGACTGGACCTGCACATGCAGGTCGGGGACACGGAACCGTTCCTCGCCCTGCTTGCTCCGGACGCCCGCGAGCGGCTGCGGCCGTCGCTCGACAACGGCCGCATGCTCACCTTCGCCACCCGCACCGGGTCGCAGGTGCGGGTCGCCGACGACCCCCGGGCCCGTGGACGGATCGCCTACCGTGCCACCAGCGCGGACGGGATCCGGGTGCTGGAGGTGACCACGGAGTTCGTCTGGGCGTACCCGTTCGACGTGGTGCGCCGGGCGCCGGCGGGCGCCGGGGTGGTGGCGGTTCGCGACCGGGTGGTGTGGCAGGTGCCCTATCCCGCCGACGTGGTCGCGTCGTCGCGCGGCCTGTGGCTGGACTCGGCCAAGATGATCACCTGGAACGCCGACTGCTCGCGGCACGGCGACGGTTGGCTCGACGTGATCCCTTGGATTCCGGAGGTGCACGGCCAGCGCCCGCCCGGCGGCGACCCGGGCGACGTCTTCGACCTGGACGCGCCGCAGCCGACCACCCGGCGCTGCTGAGGACCTCAGCGCACCGCGCCGACCGGCGGCGCTGCCAAGAACGTCAGCGCACCCGGCGGCGCTGAGGCTCAGCGTCAGCGCACCCGGCCGCGCTGACGCTCAGCGTCAGCGCACCCCGGCGGCGCTGACGCTCAGCGTCAGCGCACCCCGGCGGCGCTGGGGCTCAGCGGACCGCGCCGACCACGGCCCAGCCGCCCGAGCGCAGCCGCAGCAGCAGCGCGACCAGCCGGATCACCACGAACAGCGTGAGGCCCGCCCAGATGCCGCCGAGGCCGAGGTCGAACCCGTAGGCCAGCCAGATGGCGGGCAGGAAGCCGCCGAGGGCCGCCACGATGGTCAGGTTGCGCAGGTAACGGACGTCGCCGGCGCCGATCAGCACGCCGTCGAGGGCGAACACGACGCCGGCGAGCGGCTGCATCGCCACGAACCACGGCCAGGCCACCATCGCCTGGTCGCGTACCTGCGGATCCGAGCTGAACAGGCCGGGGACCACGCCGGCGCCGGCGGCGATGACCACGGCGAACGCCACGCCGCAGGCGCCGCCGAGCAGCCCGATCCGGCGGGCCAGTGCGCGCGCGCCGGCGTCGTCGCCGGCACCGAGCGCGGCGCCGATCAGCGACTGGGCGGCGATGGCGAGCGCGTCGAGCACCAGGGCGGTGAAGAACCACAGTTGCAGGGCGATCTGGTGGGCGCCCACGGCGGCGGCGCCGAAGCGCGCGGCCACGGCGGTGGCCGACAGGAAGCTGGCCTGGAACGCGACGCCCCGGATCAGCAGGTCCCGGCTGAGCACCAGTTGCTGCCCGATCAGCCGCGGTCGGGGCCGCAGCGGGACCCGCTCGGCGACCAGCGCACCGGCGAAGAGCAGGCCGGAGACGGTCTGGGCGGCCACGTTGGCCACCGCGGAGCCGACCAGGCCCAGCCCCACCGGATAGACCAGCAGGGGGCAGAGCACGGCGGAGAGCAGGTTCGGGCCGAGCACGAAGGCCAGCGGCCGGCGGGTGTCCTGCACGCCGCGCAGCCAGCCGTTGCCGGCGGCGGCGAGCAGCAGGCCCGGCGCGCCGAGCGCCGCGACCCGCAGCCACTGCGCGGCGGCGTCGGCCACCTCGCCCGGCCCTCCGGCGAGGGTACGCGCCAACGCCCCACCGCCGAGCTGCATGCCGACCGCGACCAGCACGCCCACCCCGAGGGCCAGCCACGAGGACTGCACGCCCTCGGCCACGGCGGCAGCCCGATCGCCCGCCCCGAACCGTCGGGCCGACCGCCCCGTGGTGCCGTACGCGACCACCGTGCCGAGCCAGGCGATGAGGGTCAGCACCGTGCCGCCGACGGCGAGCGCGGCGAGTGGCACCCGGCCGAGGTGACCCACGACCGCCGTGTCCACGAGCACGTAGAGCGGTTCGGCGGCCAGCACCACGAGTGCCGGCAGGGCGAGCGCGGCGATCCGGCGGGGCGCGGCCGCGGTCCGGGCATCGGTGACGGTGGGCTGACTCATCGTCGCCGATCATGGCACGCCCGCCGTAAGGATCGCAAGATACGTGACCGCTTACCGCAGTCCGTCGGGAGGACAGGTGTGATCCTCGACGACGGCCACATCCCGTCGACGCTGTGCAACTGATGTCGCGGACGATTCGCCTTCCTCGCCCAACGGGCGCGCGCCGGCGACGGCATCGACAGCAGCCCGGACACCAACAGCCCGACCCAAGGCAGGCAGCGGATGGCGGACGGGGGTGGACGTGACGGACGGCGGCGAAGGGGGCGGGCGGCGGGCGGCGGGCCGGCCGGAGGCGAGGTGGGCTGGCGGGAGGGCTGGCGGGGGTGGCGGGGGTGGCGGGGGTGGCGGTAGATCTTGGCAGGAAAGTGCCCCTGGAGGGGCCATTAGCTACCAAGATCGGCCAGGAAGGCGGTGGACTCGGCGGTCGGGCCGGTCGAGACGACCCGCCGTCGATGTCCACGGCCGTCAACGGGCGGTGCGGTACCAGCACGGGAGTCGCGAGATCGCCCATCGTGCCGATCAAGGCGGAACCGCGGTCGCCACACCCCGGCGGTGTCAGCGCCGACCAGCGCTGAACGCCAGTCCAGCGCGCCACGCCAATCAGCGCGCCACGCCGGCCCAGCGCAAAACGCCAATCAGCGCGGAGCGCCAGCCGGCGCTGAACGCCAGTCCAGCGCGCCACGCCGGCCCAGCGCGAAACGCCGGCCCAGCGCGAAACGCCAGCCCAGCGCGGAAGGCCAATCAGCGCGGAAGGCCAGCCGGCGCTGAACGCCAGTCCAGCGCGCAACCCCGGTCCCAGCGCACAACGCCAGTCCAGCCTGGCAACGCCAATCAGCGCAGCGCCGGTCGGTCTGGGTTACTGGCGGGTGTCCATCGAGGTCTGCAGCGCGCGGCGCATCTGCTCGCGGGCCTCGTCGGTGGTCTCGGGCTTGGGCTTGTTCGGCATGGTGGTCCCCTTCCAGGGCGCGGGCCACCGACACGACGGCGGCCCTCACGGGCGGCGTGCTGAGCGCCCGACAGCGGTCCGGGGTTACCGGAGCGGCTGGTGGGCAGCGTGAGCCCGGGTCGATCGACCCTGGAGGGAGGTGTTGCCGGGTGTGGCAGCACCGCCCACGACCGGCGCCGCCACACGACGCCGGCCGATTCCCAAGCTATCGTTCAGGTCCACATGCTGCCCACGGTTCCCGCGATCTGGACTCACGTTGGTCCGTCGGGCGGGCGCCGCCCACGATCGGGGGATGCGGGTCGGCGGTCAGCGGGCCAGGAAGTGCCAGCCGAGCCACCACCAGAAGCCGAACAGCCCGATCCGGCCGACCGGCACCGGGCCCACCTCGTAGCGCATGACGTATGCGCAGACCTCGCCGAGGGTCGGGATCCGGGAGCCCTCCCGCCGGGCGGCCCACTCCACGGCCGCGAAGAGCGCCAGGGCCGCCAGGAAGCCGCCGATCGCCAGTGCACGCATCATCGCCGCACCAGCCCCCAGAACGCCGACAGCCAGGCCAGCCAGGCCGCCGAGCGGACCAGCCGGTCCTCCAGCAGCGGATCGGCCAGCCGGGAGAAGGTGGGGAACTCGTCCCCCGCCGCCATGACGAACGTGGTGCCCTCGAAGACCCCGAAGACCACCACCGGCAGCGCCCACCAGGCCGCCGGGGCGCCGAGCCGCCGGGGCGCGGGCCGCCGGGGCACCCGGTTGCTCAGGCCCAGCCAGATCAGTACGCCGCCGGTGCCGAGGGTCCAGAGGTTGGCCTCCGTCGAGAACGACGGGAACCGGCCCCCGACCAGCGAGAGGCAGACGAGCACCGGCACGGTGACGGCGGGACGGTCCCAGGCGCGGGGCGCCTCGACGGTGAGCTCGTGGGGCTGCTCCATCCCGCGATTCTCCCCGTACTCGCCGGCCCCGGAAAGACGGACACTCCCCGGAGCTGACCCTGATCTTCGGTGCCGCGGGGCCCGTCAGGGCCGGCCGGGCCCCGTCAGCGCGCCGTCGAGCTCCGCGCGGATCCGGTCGACGACCTCGTCGACGGTGCCCCGACCGGTGAACCCGGCGGCGAAGCGGTGCCCGCCGCCGCCCAGCGCGACCGCCACCCGGCTCACGTCCACCGCGCCCTTGCTGCGCATGGACACCGCCCAGTCGCCGGCCGCGGTCTGCTTGACCACGCAGCTCACGTCGGCCTCGGCGGTGCACCGGACCGAGTCGATCAGCGCCTCGAGCACGTACGGCCGCTGGTCGTGCCGGGCCAGGTCGTCCTGGGTGGCGTACGTCCAGACCATGCCGTGCCCGGCGGCTGCGGCGGGCTCCAGGCGCGCCCGGCCGAGCACCTCGCCGAAGAGGCGCACGGCACCGAAGGGCCGGGTGTCGAAGATCCGACGGGAGATGTCGCCGGGGCGGATGCCGGTGGCGAGCAGGCGCGCCGCGAACTGATGCACCGCCGGGGTGGTCGCCTCGAACCGGAACGAGCCGGTGTCGGTGCTCAGGGCGACGTAGAGGCACTCCGCGATGGCCGCGTCCAGGTCGACGCCGAGCCGGGCGAGCAGCCCCTCGGCGACCACCGAGGTCGCCGCCGCGTGCCGGTCCACCAGGTTGACGCGGCCGAAGCGGGTGTTCGACGCGTGGTGGTCGAGCACCAGCGCGTCGCCGGCGGTGGTCAGCCGGTCGACCAGCTCGCCGAGCCGGGACTCGCTGGCCGCGTCGAAGCAGACGACCAGCTCCGGATCGGCGTACGCCTCGGTCGCCGGCACGAGCAGGTCGAGCCCGGGCAGCTCGCGGAACGGCTCCGGCACCTCCGGCGGGCCGGGAAAGGTCGCCTGCATCCGCCGTACGCCCAGCCGGCGCAGCCCGAGGCCGAAGCCGAGCATGCTGCCCAGCGCGTCGCCGTCGGGGTTGACGTGGCAGATCAGCAGCACCCGCCCGTCCGGGGGCAGGGCCCGCACCGCCGCCACGGCCGCCGCCCACTCGGCCTCGGTCGGGCCGGGGTCGGCCGGTGACGTCGCCTCGGTGAGGGCGCCACCGGCCGGGCCGCCGGCGGATCCGGTCACTGCCGGTCCCCGCCCGGGGGTGGGGTCTCGTCCTCGGCGTCGGCGGCCTCGTCCTCGTCCTCCTCCAGCCGGTACGGCTGGGCCTCGCCCGCGTACTCGGCCTTGGCGGCGAGCCGCTGCACCTCGGCGTCGGCGTTGCGGGCCTGGGCGAGCAGGTCGTCGATGTGCTTGACCTGGTCCTGCACGTCGTCGAGGACGAAGGTCAGGGTCGGCGAGTGCCGCAGCCCGAGTGCCTTGCCGACCGTGCTGCGCAGCATGCCCTTGGCGCTCTCCAGCGCGGCGGCGGTGCCGGCCTGGGCCGCCGCGTCGCCGAGCACCGTGTAGAACACGGTCGCGTCGCGCAGGTCGGCGGTGATCCGGGCGTCGGTGATGGTGATCATGCCGAGCCGGGGGTCCTTGATCTGGCTGCGCACCACCGACGCGACCAGTTCACGCACCCGCTCCGCGTGCCGGCGTACCTTGGCCGGATCCGACATATCGCCACCTCCACGGCGTCCCGCTCCCGGCCGGCACGGTGACGCGGAGCGCCCCCGGAGCCGACCGGCCAACATCTCGAACACTACCCGCGCGCCGAGCGCCGCCGCGCGGCCCCGTCACCCGCCCCGGCGCCCACGCGTCGGCGCCCGGCGGGTCAGTCCTCCTCGCCGTACAGCCGCCGGCGCACGGAGAGCAACTCGGCCTCCGGCCGGCCGGCCACCAGGCGCTCGCAGGAGTCCAGCACCTCGCGGACGTGCGACGCCTCGGCGGCCACCACGGCCACGGCTATCTCGGCCCGACCGTGCAGGTCCAGCGCCCCGACCTCGGCGGCCGAGACCTCGAAACGGCGCAGGGCCGCCACGATCGGGCGTACGTATGATCTCTTGGCCTTGAGCGACCGGGAGTCGCCCGGCAGCAGCAGGTCGAAGACCGCGGTTCCGGTGAACATCGCCCCGGACGATACCCGGCCGGACCCCCACATGATCAAGGGGTTTACGCCTTTCGGCGTAAACCCCTCGATCAGTGGTTCACCGGATCAGGCGCGAGCCTTCTCCCGCATCTCGAAGGTCTCGATGATGTCGCCGACCTGGACGTTGTTGTAACCACCCAGGGTCAGACCACACTCGAAGCCCTCGCGGACCTCCGTGGCGTCGTCCTTGAACCGCTTGAGCGAGCTGATGGTGAGGTTGTCCGCCACCACCGAGCCGTCGCGCAGCAGGCGCGCCTTGGCGTTGCGCCGGATGACACCCGACCGGACGATGCAGCCGGAGATGTTGCCGACCTTGGACGAGCGGAAGACGTCGCGGATCTCCGCGCTGCCCAGCTCGACCTCCTCGTACTCCGGCTTGAGCAGCCCCTTGAGCGCGGCGTCGATCTCCTCGATGGCCTGGTAGATGACGGTGTAGTACCGGATCTCCACGCCCTCGCGGTCGGCCATCTCGCGGACCTTGTTGGCGGCCCGCACGTTGAAGCCGATGATCGTGACCGCCTCGGACGAGGCGCTCGCGAGCATGACGTCGCTCTCGGTGATCGCGCCCACGCCCCGGTGGATGATCCTGAGCTGGACCTCCTCCGGGATGTCGAGGTTGAACAGCGCGTCCTCGAGCGCCTCCACGGAACCGGAGACGTCGCCCTTGAGCACCAGGTTGAGCGAGGTCTTCTCGCCCTCCTTGAGCTGCTCCATGAGCGTCTCGAGGGTGGCCCGGCCACGGGAGTTGGCGAACGCCGCCGCCCGCCGCCGTGCCTGCCGCTGCTCGGCGATCTGGCGCACCGTGCGGTCGTCCTCGGCCGCCAGGAAGGTGTCACCCGCACCCGGCACCGCGGTCAGACCGAGCACCAGGACCGGACGGGCCGGACCCGCCTCGGCGACCTGGTTGCCGTTCTCGTCGAGCATCGCCCGGACCCGGCCGTGCGCCCCGCCGGCGACGATCGAGTCGCCCGCCCGCAGGGTGCCCTTCTGCACCAGCACCGTCGCCACCGCACCGCGGCCCTTGTCCAGGTGCGCCTCGATGGCCACACCCTGCGCCGGCCCGTCGATCGGAGCGGTCAGCTCCAGCGACGCGTCGGCGGTCAGCAGGACCGCCTCGAGCAGGTCGTCGATGCCGATGCCCGGCTTCGCCGCCACGTTGACGAACATCGTGTCGCCGCCGTACTCCTCGGCGACCAGCCCGTACTCGGTCAGCTGCTGGCGGACCTTGTCGGGGTTGGCCTCCGGCTTGTCGACCTTGTTGACCGCGACCACGATCGGCACGTCGGCCGCCTTGGCGTGGTTCAACGCCTCGATCGTCTGGGGCATCACGCCGTCGTCGGCCGCCACCACCAGCACCACGATGTCCGTCACCTGGGCACCACGGGCACGCATGGCGGTGAACGCCTCGTGGCCCGGGGTGTCGATGAAGGTCACCGCCCGGTCCTCGCCCTCGTGCGGGACGTGGACCTGGTAGGCGCCGATGTGCTGGGTGATGCCACCCGCCTCGCCGGCCACGACGTTCGCCTTGCGGATCGCGTCGAGCAGCTTGGTCTTACCGTGGTCGACGTGACCCATCACGGTCACCACCGGCGCACGGCTGACCAGGCGGTCCTCCGCGACCTCGGCGTCGAGGTCGATGTTGAACTGCGCGAGCAGCTCGCGGTCCTCGTCCTCCGGGCTGACGATCTGCACGTTGAAGCCGAGGTGCTCACCCAGCAGCAGCAGGGTGTCGTCGGAGCAGGACTGGGTCGCGGTGACCATCTCGCCCAGGTTGAACATCTCCTGGACGAGCGAACCCGGGTTGGCGTTGATCTTGTCGGCGAAGTCCGACAGCGAGGCGCCACGGGAGAGCCTGATGACCTGACCCTGACCCCGGGGAGCACCCGAGCTCATGGTCGGGGCCGACAGGTTGTCGAACTCCTGTCTGCGCTGCTTCTTGGACTTGCGACCACGGGTCGGCCGGCCACCCGGACGCCCGAAGGCGCCCGCGGCGCCACCGCCACGGCCACGACCGCCGCCACCGGGGCGACCACCGCCGCCGGCCGGGGCACCCGGACGGAAACCGCCACCGGGGGCACCGCCGCCGCCACCGGGACCGCCACGGTAGCCGCCGCCACCGCCGCCGCCACCGGGACCGCCGCGGAAGCCACCGCCACCGCCGCCGCCACCGGGACCGCCGCCGCCGACGGCACCACCGTCCTGAGCCGCTGACCCGGCCGGCCGACGGTACGCGGCCACTGGGCCATCCGCCGAAGCTCCGGGCGGAT
>NZ_JBSGDY010000134.1:0-18061 GCF_053602615.1 Micromonospora sp. NPDC004336 | reverse complement strand
ACAGACCAGACGATAGCGGCGTCGGCTACCCAGCATCCGTCGAAGGTGTAATTGCAGTCGGGGGGGTGGATCACCAGGGCGAACGGGCAGCAGTATCAGTCGCAGGCCCTGAGATCGACGTAGTTGCGCCAGCCGTCGATATTTACAGCACAAGCATTAATGGCAAATATCGCAAGGGCTCTGGAACCTCGAATTCGACTGCGATTGTTGCTGGGGCTGCCGCGCTGGTCCGGTCCAAGTACCCGCACCTGCCGGCCTCGGAGGTGGCGCACCGATTGACCGCCACCGCCATCGACAAAGGACCGCCGGGCCGGGACGACGAGTACGGGTACGGGGTCGTCGACCTGGTGGCGGCGTTGACGGCAGACGTACCTCCGTTGGGTTTCGGGTCGGCGACGGCGGGCGCTCCGACCCACGCCGCCTCGACCGCGACGGCGATCGTGGAGCCGGACGGCGGGGGCGACGACGGGGCGACCGCTCGTGGCCTGGTCACCCTGGGCGTGATCGTGACCGCAGGCGGGGCGTGGGCGCTGATCGCCCGCAGGCGTCGGCGGGGTGACGACCCGCCACCCCGAGTGAGCCGCTGACCGGTAACGTCGGCGACGTGCCGGAATCCATGCCGCTCCGCCTCGTGCTCGCGTCGGCGAGCCCTGCCCGCCGCAAGATCCTCCAGGCTGCCGGGATCGAACCGGACGTCCTGGTGAGCGGCGTCGACGAGTCCCTGGTGGTCACCGATCAGGCCGAGGAACTCTGCCTGGAACTGGCCCGGTTGAAGGCGCAGGCGGTGCTCACCCGGCTGCGCCCCGCTGACGGCCAGCGGACGCTGGTGATCGGGTGCGACTCGGTGCTGGCCTTCGACGGGGAGATCCTCGGCAAGCCGGCCGACGCCGCTGACGCCACCCGGCGCTGGCAGCGGATGCGGGGGCGCAGCGGCGTGCTGCACAGCGGGCACTGCCTCATCGACATCGTGGCGGGTCGCAGGGCCGAGGCGGTCGCCTCCACCGTCGTGCACTTTGCCGACATCAGCGACGACGAGATCGCCACGTACGTGGGCACGGGCGAGCCGCTCGCGGTGGCCGGCGCCTTCACGATCGACGGTCTCGGCGGGCCGTTCGTGGAGCGCATCGAGGGCGACCCGAGCACCGTCATCGGGCTCTCGCTGCCGATGCTGCGCCGACTCCTGTCCGAATTGGACCTGCGGCTGACGGACTTGTGGACAAAGGTCGCGCCCGGCAACCAGTCGGTCGAACCGCTCGGCTAGCGTCCGTTCATGACCACGAAGTCGATTCCGCTCACGACGGAACTGCACGCGTACCTGGTGGCGCACGGCTCGCCGCCGGACGAGATCATGCGGGACCTGGCCGAGGAGACCCGCGCGGCCCTGCCGAACGACGCGCAGATGCAGGTCGCGCCGGAGCAGGCAGCGTTCCTGACCTTCCTCACGCGGCTGCTCGGGGTGCGGCAGGCCGTGGAGGTGGGCACCTTCACCGGGCTGTCGTCGCTGGCCATCGCCCGGGGGCTGCCCGAGGGCGGTCGGCTGACCTGCTTCGACATCTCGGAGGAGTACACGGGCATCGCACGGCGGTACTGGGCCCGCGCCGGCGTGGACGACCGGATCGAGCTGCGCATCGGCCCGGCCGGCGACACGCTGCGCGAGCTGCCCCTCGAGCGGCACCTGGACTTCGCGTTCATCGACGCGGACAAGACCGGCTATCCGATCTACTGGTCGGAGTTGGTGCCCCGGATGCGTCCCGGTGGGGTGATCGCGGTCGACAACGTGCTGCGCGGCGGCCGGGTGATCGCCCCGCAGAACGCCGACGACCGGGCCATCGCCGCGTTCAACGACGAGGTCCTCGCCGACGTCCGGGTCGACGCGGTGATGCTGCCGATCGCCGACGGCCTCACCCTCGCCAGAGTCCACTGACCCCGCCGCTCCGCCGCTCCGCCGCTCCGCCGCGATCTTGGTAGGAAACGGCCCCTCCAGGGGCCACTCCCTACCAAGATCCGGAAGCGAGACCGCAGCGACCCGGGGAGAGGCGCCTCGGGTGGAGTCAGAGTGCGGGCAGGGTGCGGGGGTCGGCGGGGTGCGGGCGCAGGGCCCGGCCCAGGCGCGCGGCGAGCAGCGCGGCCGCCGCGATGAAGCCCGGCAGCAGCAGGAACGCCAGGTGCGGCCCCACCCCGTCGGCCACCCAGCCGAGCGCGACCGGCGCGATGCCGAAGCCCACGCCCATCGAGTACGACGCCCAGCCGGCCGCCCGGTCCGCGGCCGGCCCGGCGACGGCGAGCGCGATCGAGATGGCCAGCGGGTAGTGCAGGGCGTTGCCGATGCCGAGCACCACGAGGCCGGTGACGGCGAGCCAGCCGACCGAAGCGACCCAGAACAGCGCGAAGCCGAGCAGCGACACGCCCAGCGCGGCCAGCAGCAGCGGCACCGGCCGGTACCGCAGGGCGAACCGGCCCCCGGCGACCCGGCCGACGAACATGCCGCAGACGATCGCGGCGACCGCGGCCGAGGCCGTGCCGGCCGCCATGTCGGCGTGCGTGCGCAGCACGTCGGCGGTCCAGAGGGACAGGCAGACCTCGATCGACCCGGTGACCGCCATCAGCACCCAGGCGATCCAGTAGGCCGACGGTAGCCGCCGGGGCGGTTCGGCGAGGGCGCCGGCACCGGCCGGGGAGTCGCCGAGAGCCGCGGCGGCGGGGGCGGAGGCGGGGACAGCGGCCGGGGCGGCGGGGCCGGGGACAGCGGGGGCGGGGACAGCGGCGGGGGCGGGGACAGCGGCCGGGGCGGCGGTGGTGCCGGCGTCGACCGGGTCGGCGGCCGGGGAGCCGCCGGGAGCCGCGGCAGCGGGGGTGGGCTTCGGCAGGCGTACGCGGAAGGTCAGGGCGGTGAGCGCGACGAGCGCGATCAGGCCGACCTCGACGGCCATCGCCGGTCGCCAGCCCCACCCGGCGTCGACGCTGGCGCCGATGACCAGCGGGGCGAGGATGCCGGCGCCGGCGCAGGCGGCGTTGGCCTCGGTCAGCGCGGCGGGCGCGCCGGTGCCGTGCCGGTCGGTGAGCACGACGGACACGCCGCTGATCACCAGCATGCCGAAGGTGGCGATCACCGCGACGGCGGTGATCGTGGCGGGCAGGGTCCGCAGGGCGCCGAGGGCGGCGACCCCGACGGCCACTCCGGCGAGCCCGACCCAGGTGGCCCGGCCCCGGCCCACCCGACGGGCCAGCGGCGCGAAGAGCGCCCCGCCGGCCAGCGCGCCGACGGCGATGCCGGTGCTGTGCAGGCCGGCGACGGCGGCGGAGGTGCCCTGCTCGTCGCGGAGCAGCGGCACGACCGGCCCGAACCCGTAGAGGAAGAAACCCCACAGCCCGAGCTGGGCGTAGGTCAGCCAGGTGATCCGGTCACGGGTGAGGCGGGGCACCGGCCTCACGCTACAAGCGTGCGGCCGGTGCCCCGCCCCTGGTGAGAGGCAACTCTCTCCGGCTCGCCGCCCGTGGGTGGACCGCCGCCGGGCAGAGGGCTTCCGCTCAGCGGACGGTACGGGCGAACTGCCGGGCCGCCCAGACGACGCCGGCCGCGGCGAGCACCGCGATGATGGTCAGCCCCTGCCAGACCTTGTCGTCGCCGAGGTCGCCGGCGAAGAGGGCGCGGGTGCCGTCGACCGCCCAGGAGAACGGGTTCCAGTCGGCGATGCCCTGCAACCAGCCGGGGGCGAAGGTGAGCGGCAGCAGGATGCCGGAGAGCAGCAGCACGGGCTGCGCCACGGTGTTCATCAGCGGGGCCAGCGCGTCCTCGCTCTTGACCTTGAGCGCGACGCCGTAGGAGACGGCCGAGGTCATCAGCGCGATCAGGGCGAGCATGAGGTACGCCAGGAGCAGGTCGCCGATGAAGACGCGCAGGTCGAACAGGAGCGCGAGCAGGGTGATGATGACGGCCTGCACGATGAGCGACACCACGTCCCGCAGGGAGCGGCCGAGCAGCAGGGCGAGCCGGCTGACCGGCGTGACCCGGGAGCGTTCGATGACCCCGGCGCGCAGCTCGGCGATCAGGCCGAAGCCCTGGAACAGGCCGCCGAAGATGGCCAGCAGCACCAGCAGGCCCGGTACGAAGATCTTGTAGGCCTCCGCCTGGGTGGGCGCGTTCAGCGCCGGCTTGAGCAGCGGGGCGAAGAGCAGCAGGTACATCACCGGCTGGAAGACGCCGACGAAGACCCAGACGGGGTTGCGCAGCAGCAGCTGGAGCTGGCGCTGGAAGATCAGCCAGGTGTCACGGGCGAGTTTCATGGTCTCTCCGTCCGGGGTCAGGACTCGCGCAGCGAGCGGCCGGTCTTGGTGAGGAAGACGTCGTCGAGGCTGGGCCGGTGCAGCTCGATGGAGCTGAGCGCGAGGCCCGCGGTGTCGACGCGGCGCAGGATCTGCGGGATGGCGGTCGCGCCCTCGTCGACGTAGAGGCGCAGCCCGCCCTCCTCGACGGTCTCCAGCATGTTGACGTAGGGCTCGCCGTCGAGCAGTTGCGCGGCCTGCGGGGTGGCCGGGGCGTCCAGGCCCACCAGCACCACGTCGCCGGAGATCTCGCGCTTCAGGTCCGCCGGCGTGCCCTCCGCGACCACCTCGCCGTGATCCATGATCGCGATCCGGTCGCAGAGCGCGTCGGCCTCGTCCAGGTAGTGCGTGGTGATGAAGACGGTCATCCCGTCGGTGCGCAGCCGGCGGATCTCGTCCCACATGTGCGCGCGGCTCTGCGGGTCGAGACCGGTGGTCGGCTCGTCCAGGAAGACGATCCTCGGCTCGTGGATGATGCCGAGGGCGATCTCCACCCGCCGCCGCTGACCGCCGGAGTAGGTCTTGCACTTGCGGTCGGCGTACTCGCTGAGCTGGAAGGCGTCGAGGGCGCGGGCGGCCCGCCGGTGCGCCTCGGCCTTGCCGATGCCGTACATCCGGGCCTGGAGGACCAGCTCCTCCCGGGCGGTGGACTCGTCCCAGGTGCTGCCGCCCTGGGCGACGTAGCCGATGCGGCGGCGCACCTCGGCCGGATCCTTGCGCAGGTCGGCGCCGGCGATGGTGGCCTCGCCGCCGTCCGGCTCGATCAGCGTGGCCAGCATGCGCAGGGTGGTGGTCTTGCCCGCGCCGTTGGGGCCGAGGAAACCGAAGATCTCCCCCTCGGCGACCTCCAGGTTCACGCCGCGCACCGCGTCGACGGTCTTCGTCTGGCGACCCTCGCGGGAGCGGAACGACTTCCGCAACCCCCTGGTCTCGATCATCTCTGCTCCTGGTCGTCCGGGCCGGTGCGACCGGCCACCTGTCTGTCCCTCGGAGACGACGCCGGACGGCAGCTCCCCCGTGGCGTCCCGGGCAGGCTAACGCGATATAACTCCTTTGGTCAACGTTGATTATTCGCCCAGCGGCGGCCGGGGTGGCAGCCGCTCCTCCCAGCCCTCCCAACCCTCCGCCCGTTCCATCCCCTCGGGCAGGTACGACACCCCGGACTCGACGCGTTCCGCGATCCGCTCGCACCAGGAGATCTCCGCCTCCGAGCGGGCCGCCCAGAGCTCGAACATCCACCCGACGTGCACCGGCCTGGTGTCACGCATCCAGTCAGAACTCAACGAGGCACGCATCCACTCGACACCGGCGCGCAGCAGGTTCGCCCGGTTGCGCAGGGCCGCCGCCGCCTCCTCGCGCGGCATCGCGGGCAGGAACGAGAAGGCCGCCGCGAACGGGTCCGGCGGCTCGTGCAGCTGCCACCACAGGCCGCGCAGCAGCGTCTCGAACTCCTCCTCCCCCTTGCGCGTCACCTCGTACGTGGTGCGGGCCGGGCGGGCGCCCACCTGCTCGGTGGCCACCTCCCGCAGCAGCCCCTCCCGAGTCAGCTTGCGCAGGGCGTGGTAGATCGAACCGGGCTGCACGTTCGCCCACTTGTCGGCGTTCCAGCTGAGCAGCTCGCGGCGTACGTCGTAGCCGTGCACGGGCTGCATCCACCGCACCAGCCCGAGGATCATCATTCGCGTGGCAGACACCCGAAGAGCGTAATAGGCAAATTTGACTAGGGCGCGCCGGGACAGTGCGGCATCCCACACTGAGCGATCGTTAGGGCTCTCAGGGTGGCCGATACACTCCCCGTCAGTAACCACCCGGGAGGAGCCCCCAAGGTGCGCAAGGTACTCATCGCCAACCGCGGCGAGATCGCCGTCCGCGTCATCCGCGCCTGCCGCGACGCCGGCCTGGGCAGCGTCGCCGTCTACGCGGACTCCGACCGGGACGCCCTGCACGCCAGCCTCGCCGACGAGGCGTACGCCCTCGGTGGGGACACCGCGACCGAGACGTACCTGCGCATCGACAAGCTGGTGGAGGTCGCCGCGAAGGCCGGGGCCGACGCGGTCCACCCCGGCTACGGCTTCCTCTCGGAGAACGCCGACTTCGCCCAGGCCGTCATCGACGCCGGGCTGACCTGGATCGGCCCCACCCCGCAGGCGATCCGCGACCTCGGCGACAAGGTGACCGCCCGGCACATCGCCCAGCGCGCCGGCGCTCCCCTGGTACCCGGCACCCCCGACCCGGTCGGCGGCCCCGACGAGGTGCTGGCGTTCGCCGTCGACCACGGCCTGCCGGTCGCCATCAAGGCCGCCTTCGGCGGCGGCGGGCGCGGGCTCAAGGTGGCCCGCACGATGGAGGAGATCCCGCAGCTGTTCGAGTCGGCCACCCGCGAGGCGGTCGCCGCGTTCGGCCGGGGCGAGTGCTTCGTCGAGCGCTACCTCGACAAGCCCCGCCACGTCGAGGCGCAGGTGCTGGCCGACCAGCACGGCAACGTGATCGTCGTCGGCACCCGGGACTGCTCGCTCCAGCGCCGGCACCAGAAGCTGGTCGAGGAGGCCCCCGCGCCGTTCCTCACCGACGCGCAGCGCGCCCAGATCCACGACAGCGCCAAGGCGATCTGCCGGGAGGCCGGCTACCACGGCGCCGGCACGGTCGAATACCTGGTGGGCGCCGACGGCACCATCTCCTTCCTGGAGGTCAACACCCGCCTCCAGGTCGAGCACCCGGTCACCGAGGAGACCGCCGGCATCGACCTGGTCCGCGAGCAGTTCCGCATCGCCGACGGCGAGAAGCTGCGGCTCACCGAGGACCCGACGCCCCGCGGGCACTCCATCGAGTTCCGGATCAACGGCGAGGACCCGGGCCGCAACTTCCTGCCCGCCCCCGGCACGGTCACCGCGCTGCGGCTGCCCACCGGCCCCGGCGTCCGGGTGGACACCGGCATCTCCGCCGGCGACGTGATCGGCGGCAACTTCGACTCGCTGCTCGCCAAGGTGATCATCACGGGCGAGACCCGTGCCGAGGCGCTGGAGCGGGCGCGCCGGGCGCTGGACGAGATGGTCGTCGAGGGCATGGCCACCGCGCTGCCGTTCCACCGGCTGGTCGTCCGGGACGAGGCGTTCACCGCCGAGCCGTTCACCGTGCACACCCGGTGGATCGAGACCGAGTTCGACAACACCGTCCCGCCGTTCACCGCCGCCGCCGGCGTCGCCGAGGAGCCGGCCGGGCGCGAGACCGTCGTGGTCGAGGTGGGCGGCAAGCGGCTGGAGGTCAGCCTCCCCGCCGGCCTCGGCGGGGGTACGGCCACCGCCGCGCCCGCCGCCCGCAAGCCGGCCCGCCGGGGCGGCGCGGCCAAGGCCGGCGCCGCCGTCAGCGGCGACGCGCTCGCCTCGCCGATGCAGGGCACGATCGTCAAGATCGCCGTCGCCGACGGGGACACCGTCGCCGAGGGCGACCTGGTCGTGGTGCTGGAGGCGATGAAGATGGAGCAGCCGCTGCACGCCCACAAGGCCGGCACGGTCAGCGGCCTCGCCGCCGAGGTCGGCGCGGTGATCAGCGCCGGCGCGGCCATCTGCACCATCGCCTGACGGGTGCGGAAGGACCCACCACCGTCTCCGACGGAGGAGGGGCCCTTCCCGTCCACGGGCGCGCCCCCGCCGGCGGCGGTCGGGTCCCCGGTCAGCGCAGTTCGGTGCGGGCAACCGCGCGGACGGCGGCGGTCAGCGCGTCCAGGGTGGTGGAGTCCACCCGCCAGTGCTGCCAGTACAACGGGCGGTCCAGGTGACGCCCGGCGCCGAGGTCGACGCAGCGGCCCGCCGCGATGTCGGCGCGGGCGATCCGCTCCGGCACCATGCCCCAGCCCAGGCCCAGCCGCACCGCCTCGTTGAAGCCGTCGAAGGACGGCACGTAGTGCACCGGCGGGTCGATCCGGCGCCGCGTCACGGTGCGGGCGAACTTGTGCTGGAGCTGGTCCTTGCGGTCGAACGCCATCATCGGCGCCGCCGCGAGGGCGGCCTCGGTGAGCCCGTCGGGGAAGTGCCGGGCCGCGAACCCGGTCCGGGCCAGCGCGACGTACCGCATCGACCCCAGCCGTTCCACCCGGCACCCCTGGACGGCCTCGCGCTGCGCGGTCACCGCCGCCATCGCCGTGCCGTCGCGGATCAACTCCGCCGTGTGGTCCTCGTCGTCGCGGCGGACGTCGAACAGGAGCGCCAGCTCGGCGGGGAGGCGCGCCAGCGCGCCGACGAACCAGGTGCCGAGGGAGTCGCCGTTCGCCACGACGGTCACCCGGGTCGGGGCGGCGCCGCCCGTCGTCGGCGGGCGGGCGGCGTCCAGCGCCTCCCGCTCCAGCAGGGCCACCTGCCCGGCCAGCCGCAGCAGCGGCCGGCCCGCGTCGGTGGCCCGGCACGGCTTCGTCCGGCGGACCAGCACCTGCCCGACGGCCTGCTCCAACGCCTTCATCCGCTGGCTGACGGCCGACGGGGTGACGTGCAGGGCGTGCGCGGCCGCCTCGAAGCTGCCCTCGCGGACGACCGCGGCGAACGTCCGGAGCTGGGTGGTGTCGAGCATGATGAAGCTCAGCTTATCCACCATGAGGATCTTTAGCTGGGCTGCATCGGGCGGGGCCCGTAGCGTCGGCTCGTGCCCGAGATCCTCAGCAGCTCCGTGACCGGCTCCGCCGCCGCCGGCTTCTCCCTCGCCATCGCCCTGATCGCCGCCATCGGCGCGCAGAACGCCTTCGTCCTGCGGCAGGGCCTGCGCCGCGAGCACGTGCTGCCCGTCGTCGCCGTCTGCGCCGCCTCCGACGCGCTGCTCATCTCGGTCGGCATCGCCGGCATGGGCACCGCCACGGCCGAGCACCCCACCGCCCTGGCCGTCGTCCGCTGGCTGGGGGCCGCGTTCCTGCTCGGGTACGCCGTGCTGGCCGCCCGCCGCGCGCTGCGCCCCGACGTCCTCTCCCCCGCCGACCGGCCGCCGGCCACGCTCGGGGCGACGCTGCTGGCCTGCCTCGCCTTCACCTATCTCAACCCGCACGTGTACCTCGACACGGTGCTCCTGCTCGGCGGGGTCGCCCGCCAGCACCCGCACCACTGGGTCTTCGGCGCGGGTGCGGCGCTCGCGAGCGTGGTGTGGTTCACCGCCATCGGCGCCGCCGCCCACCGGCTCGCGCCGGTGCTGGCCCGCCCGACGGCCTGGCGGGTGCTCGACGGCCTGGTCGCCGTCGTGATGACAGCGACCGCGGTGGGGCTGGCGCTGGGCTGACCGCCGTCCCGCGCGCGAGCCGGTGCACGGCGGCGGCGACCGTCGGTCTTGGCAGGCGCGGCCGCCGCCCCGCCCCGGTCAGGGGTGTTTTCCGCGACCACCACGGGCGCGGGCCCCGGCCGCCGGGAATGATGGCGGGGTGCGGTTCCTACACGGCGCGACTCCCGCGCACGACCTGACCTACAACGACGTCTTCATGGCCCCGGCCCGGTCCGAGGTGGGCTCGCGGCTCGACGTCGACCTGGCCACCGGCGACGGCACCGGCACCACCATCCCGCTGGTCGTGTCCAACATGACCGCGGTGTCCGGTCGCCGGATGGCGGAGACCGTCGCCCGGCGCGGCGCGATCGCGGTCATCCCGCAGGACATCCCCATCGAGGTGGTGGCGAACGTCGTCGCCTGGGTCAAGCGGCGGCACCTGGTGCACGACACCGCGATCACGCTGGGCCCGACCGACACGGTCGGCGACGCCATCCACCTGCTGCCGAAGCGGTCGCACGGGGCCGTCGTGGTGATCGACGACGAGAGCCGGCCGCTGGGCGTGGTGACCGAGGCGGACACCGTGGGCGTGGACCGCTTCGCCCAGCTCCGGCACGTCATGTCCACCGAGCTGCACACGGTGCCGGCGGACGCCGACCCGCGTACGGGCTTCGACCGGCTCTCGGCCGGCCGGCGCCGGCTCGCCCCGGTGGTCGACGCCGAGGGCCGCCTCGTCGGGGTGCTGACCCGGCAGGGCGCGCTGCGGGCGACCCTCTACCGGCCGGCCGTCGACGACCGGGGCCGGCTGCGCGTCGCCGCCGCCGTGGGCATCAACGGCGACGTGACCGGCAAGGCGGGTGCCCTGCTGGAGGCCGGGGTGGACACGCTGGTCGTGGACACCGCCCACGGCCACCAGGAACGGATGATCGCCGCCCTGCGGGCGGTCCGCGCGCTGGACCCCGGCGTGCCGGTCGCCGCCGGCAACGTGGTGACCGCCGAGGGCGTACGCGACCTGGTGGAGGCCGGCGCCGACATCGTGAAGGTGGGCGTCGGCCCCGGCGCGATGTGCACCACCCGGATGATGACCGGGGTGGGCCGGCCGCAGTTCTCCGCCGTGCTCGACTGCGCGGCGGCGGCCCGTCGGCTCGGCCGGCACGTCTGGGCCGACGGCGGCGTACGCCACCCGCGCGACGTGGCGCTGGCGCTGGCCGCCGGGGCCTCGAACGTGATGATCGGCTCCTGGTTCGCCGGCACCTACGAGTCCCCCGGCGACCTCTACACCGACGCCGACGGCCGGCGCTACAAGGAAAGCTTCGGCATGGCGTCGGCGCGGGCGGTCAGCGCGCGCACGGCCGACGACAGCGTGTACGACCGGGCCCGCAAGGCGGTCTTCGAGGAGGGCATCTCCTCGGCGCGGATGTATCTCGACCCGGCCCGCCCCGGCGTGGAGGACCTGATCGACGAGATCATCGCCGGGGTGCGCAGCGCCTTCACCTACGCCGGCGCGCGGGACCTGGCGGAGTTCCACGAGCGGGCCGTGGTCGGCGTGCAGAGCACGGCCGGCTACACCGAGGGGATGCCGCTGCCCACGAGCTGGTGAGGCTCCCGTCGTCGGCGGGCGGACCACCGGTTCGCCCGCCGACGCGCGTCCCGGCCCGGGCCCGGGCCGGGCTCGCGGCCCCGCCGGCGCCCGTCACAGCCCGGCCCGGCAGGCAGGCCCCGCCGACGTCCGTGGGCGGCCCGGCGGCCGACCGGGCTCGCGGCCCCGCCGGCGTCGGTCAGGGCTCCGGGAAGAGGCGGTGGATGACCGCGCGGGCCGCCGCCCGGGGGTCGTCGCCGACCCGCTCCGGCAGCGCGCCGGCGAGCCATAGCGTGGCGAAGCCGTGCACGATCGACCACGCGGCCAACGCGTCGCCCTGCGGGTCCGCCGCCGTCGGCCGCTCCTTGGGCAGCCCGGCGACCCCGGCGCGCAGCGCGTCGCCGGCCCGCTCGCGGGCCGCCACCACCTCCTCGGCGTCGGTGCGGTAGAGGTCCGGGCGGAACATCACCTCGAAGTGCGCCCGGTGGCCGACGGCGAAGTCGACGTACGCGACGCCGCTCTCCAGCAGGCCGCCCGCGCCGCGCAGGGCCTCGGCGAGCAGGTCGAATCCCTCCACGGCGAGGGCGGTGAGCAGGCCGGCCTTGTCGCCGAAGTGGTGCGCGGGAGCGGCGTGCGAGACGCCCGCCCGACGGGCCAGGTCGCGCAGGCTCACTGCCGCCGGGCCGGACTCCTCGATCACCCGCACCGCCGCGGCGAGCAGGGTGCGACGCAGGTCGCCGTGGTGGTAGCCGCGCGTTCCGGTCATGCCGCGATCCTATCTTGCCATTGACAAGATGACATCCTCGGGGCGACCTTGCCGGCGACGGCTCGCCCCCTGGCGTCGGTAATTCGTTTGGCCCCTGACGATCAGGGGGCTAATGTGGCCCGCATGGAACTGATCCAGCTACGGGACGTGCCCCTCGGGCGCCTGCTCGTGGTCGCCGGGCACGTCGCCGGGCAGCGGTGGAACCGTTACCTCGCCGAGGAACACGGGCTCACCCAGGCCGGGACGGCGACCCTGATGACCCTCGCCGAGCACGGCGAGCTGCCGCACCGCACGGTGGCCGAGCGGTGCTTCGTCCGCCCGGCCACCCTGACCGGCATCGTCGACACCCTCGAACGCGACGGCCTGGTCGAACGCCAGCGCGACGAGACCGACCGGCGCAGCGTCAAGCTCGTCCTCAGCCCGGCCGGCCGGGCACGGGTCGACGCGCTGACCGCCGTGATCCGTGCCGGCGCCCCCCTGACCTCGGTCGACGCCGACCCGGCCAAGGCGGAGGTGATCCGCCAGTTCCTCCTGGAGGTCATCGGCAACGCCGACCTCGGCGCGGCGGGTGAGGCGCCGCCATGCTGATCCGGCTGCTCCGCACCTACCTGCGGCCCTACCACCGCCCGCTGGCGGCGGTGGTGCTGCTCCAGTTCGTCGGCACCATGGCCTCGCTCTACCTGCCCAGCCTCAACGCCGACATCATCGACCTCGGCGTGGCCCGGGGCGACACCGGCTACATCGTCCGCACCGGCGGCTGGATGCTCGCGGTCAGCCTGGTGCAGATCGTCTGCTCGGTCGCCGCCGTCTACCTCGGCGCGCGGACCGCGATGGGCTTCGGCCGGGACGTACGGGCCGCGGTGTTCGGGCACGTGAACCGCTTCTCCGCCCGCGAGGTGGCCCGCTTCGGCGCGCCCTCGCTGATCACCCGCAACACCAACGACGTCCAGCAGGTGCAGATGCTCGTGCTGATGAGCTGCACGATGCTGGTCGCCGCGCCGATCATGAGCGTCGGCGGCGTGGTGATGGCGCTGCGCGAGGACCTCGGGCTCTCCTGGCTGATGCTGGTCAGCGTGCCCGTGCTGGCCCTCGCGCTGTGGCTGGTCATCCGGCGGATGGTGCCGGGCTTCCGTCTCATGCAGACCCGCATCGACACGGTCAACCGGGTGCTGCGCGAGCAGATCACCGGCATCCGGGTGGTCCGGGCGTTCGTCCGGGAGCCGTACGAGACGCGGCGCTTCGCCACCGCGAACGCCGACCTGACGGAGACCGCCCTGCGTACCGGCCGGCTGATGGCGTTGATCTTCCCCGTGGTGATGCTGGTGCTCAACGTCTCCAGCGTCGCGGTGCTCTGGTTCGGCGCCGAGCGGGTCGACGCCGGGGCGATCCAGGTCGGCGCGCTCACCGCCTTCCTGCAATACCTGATGCAGATCCTGATGGCCGTCATGATGGCCACCTTCATGCTGATGATGGTGCCGCGGGCGGCGGTCTGCGCGGAGCGGATCGTCGAGGTGCTGGACACCGACTCCTCCGTGGTGCCGGCGCCCCGCCCGGTGACCGAGGTGTCGGCGCGCGGCGAGCTGGAGCTGCGCGGCGTGGCCTTCCAGTACCCGGGGGCGGCCGCGCCGGTGCTGCGGGACGTGTCGTTCCGGGTGACGCCCGGCACGACGACGGCGATCATCGGCAGCACCGGCGCCGGCAAGACCACCCTGCTGTCGCTCGTCCCCCGGCTGGTCGACGTGACCGCCGGCGCGGTGCTGGTCGACGGCGTCGACGTGCGCGAGCTGGCGCCGGACGAGCTGTGGCGCCGGATCGGGCTGGTCCCGCAGAAGCCCTACCTGTTCACCGGGACGGTGGCGAGCAACCTGCGCTACGGCAACCCGGACGCGACCGACGACGACCTGTGGGCCGCGCTGGAGATTGCCCAGGCGCGCGACTTCGTCGAGGCGATGCCGGAGGGGCTGGCGTCGCCGGTCGCGCAGGGCGGCACGAACGTCTCCGGCGGCCAGCGGCAACGGCTGGCGATCGCCCGGGCCCTGGTGCGCCGGCCGGAGATCTACCTCTTCGACGACTCGTTCTCCGCGCTCGACCTCGGCACCGACGCGCGGCTCCGGGCGGCCCTGCGCCCCGTCACGGCGGACGCCGCCGTGGTGATCGTGGCGCAGCGGGTCTCCACCATCGTGGGTGCCGACCAGATCATCGTGCTGGAGAACGGGGGCGTGGTCGGGATGGGCCGACACGACGAACTGCTGGAGAGCTGCCCGACGTACGCCGAGATCGTGGCGTCCCAGAACGCGGCGGGGGTGCCCGCGTGAGCGCGCCGACCGACAGCGCGGCGCCGCGCGCCGCCGCCGAGCGGAACGAGGTGACCGCGTGAGCGCCGTACGACAGCAGAAGCCGGCCGCCGAGCCGCCGACGCCGAGGCGGCTGCCGCCGGGTGGGCAGCGCGGCGGCCCGCCGTGGGGTGGCGCCGGGATGCCGGCGGAGCGGTCGATGAACTTCGGGCCGTCGGTGCGGCGGCTGCTGCGCCGGCTGAAGCCGGACCGCCTCCACCTCGTCGCCGTGATCGCGCTGGCGGTGGTCAGCGTCGGGCTGAGCGTGGTGGGGCCGAAGGTGCTCGGCTGGGCCACCGACCTGATCTTCACCGGCGTCATCGGCCGACAGTTGCCGGCGGGCACCACCGCCGACCAGGCGGTGGCCGCCGCGCGGGCCGCCGGCAACGACAACTTCGCCGACATGCTCGCGCGGATGGACGTGGTGCCCGGCGTGGGCATCGACTTCGCCGCGCTGGCGCGGGTGCTGCTGCTGGCGCTCGGTCTCTACCTGGCCGCCAGCCTGCTGATGTGGTGGCAGGGCTGGCTGCTCAACGGCGTGGTGCAGCGCACGGTGCTGCGGCTGCGCGCCGACGTGGAGGACAAGCTCAACCGCCTGCCGCTGCCCTACTTCGACCGGCAGCCGCGCGGCGAGCTGCTCAGCCGGGTCACCAACGACATCGACAACATCTCGACGAGCCTCCAGCAGACGCTGAGCCAGCTGCTCACCTCGCTGCTCACGGTCGTCGGCGTACTGGCCATGATGTTCTGGATCTCGCCGCTGCTGGCCCTGGTGGCGCTGGTCGCGGTGCCGGCGTCGGTGGTCGTCACCGGCGCGATCGCCAAGCGCTCCCAGCGGCAGTTCATCGCCCAGTGGACGCACACCGGCGAGCTGAACGGCCAGATCGAGGAGGCGTTCACCGGCCACGAGCTGGTGAAGGTCTTCGGCCGGCAGCGCGAGGTCGAGGCCGCCTTCACCGCCAAGAACGAGGAGCTGTTCCGGGCCAGCTTCGGCGCCCAGTTCGTCTCCGGGATCATCATGCCGGCGATGATGTTCCTCGGGAACCTCAGCTACGTGGCGATCGCCGTCGTCGGCGGCCTGCGGGTGGCGTCGGGCTCGATGAGCCTCGGCGACGTGCAGGCGTTCATCCAGTACTCCCGGCAGTTCACCCAGCCGCTCACCCAGGTGGCCTCGATGGCCAACCTGCTCCAGTCCGGGGTGGCCTCGGCCGAGCGGGTCTTCGCGGTGCTCGACGCCGAGGAGCAGAGCCCCGACCCGGCCCGGCCGGCCCGGGTGCGCGACCCGCGCGGCCGGGTCGAGTTCGAGCGGGTCTCCTTCCGGTACGCACCGGACAAGCCGCTGATCGACGACCTGTCGCTCGTCGCCGAGCCCGGGCACACCGTGGCCATCGTCGGGCCGACCGGGGCCGGCAAGACCACCCTGGTCAACCTCGTCATGCGCTTCTACGAGCTGGACGCCGGGCGGATCACGCTGGACGGCGTGGACATCACGACCATGCGCCGCGACGACCTGCGCGGCCGGGTCGGCATGGTGCTTCAGGACACCTGGCTCTTCGGCGGCACCATCCGCGACAACATCGCCTACGGCCGGCCGGGCGCGACGGAGGAGGAGATCCAGGCCGCGGCCCGGGCGACGTTCGTGGACCGGTTCGTGCGCAGCCTGCCCGACGGCTACGACACGGTCATCGACGAGGAGGCCAGCAACGTCAGCGCCGGCGAGAAGCAGCTCATCACCATCGCGCGGGCGTTCCTCGCCGAGCCGTCGCTGCTGATCCTGGACGAGGCGACCAGCTCGGTGGACACCCGCACCGAGGTGCTGCTCCAGCGGGCGATGGCCGCCCTGCGCTCGGACCGCACCAGCTTCGTCATCGCGCACCGCCTCTCCACCATCCGCGACGCCGACCTGATCCTGATGATGGAGGACGGCCGGATCGTGGAGCAGGGCACGCACGACGAGCTGCTCGCCGCCGGCGGCGCGTACCACCGGCTGTACCGGTCGCAGTTCACCCAGCCGGTGACGGAGGAGGACCCGGTCGCCGTGGAGGCGGGCGTCGCGGGGTGAACGCCCGGCGGCCACCCGCGCCGGCGGTGCGGGTGGCTCGGGCGGGCCGGGGCGTACACCCCGGCCCGCCCCGACCGGTCGGCCCCGGGGCGGGTGCCCGACCGGTCAGCCCCGGGGCGCCGGCCCGACCGGCTCGCCGCCGTGCGCGCGGGCGGCGTCGGCGACCAGGCGCAGGGCCTGCGGGACCGGCATCGGGTCGAGGGCGCGCCCGCCGCGCAACCGGAGGGAGACCCGCCCGTCGGCGGCCTCCCGCGCCCCGACGACCCCGACGTACGGCACCCGGCGGCGGGCCGCGTCGCGGACCCGGGAGCCGAGGGATCCGCCGGAGTCGACCTCGGCCCGCAGCCCCGAGGCCAGCGCGTCCCGGGTGAGCCGGGCCGCCGCCCCCGCCTGCTCGTCGCCGACGGGCAGCACCACGAGCTGCACCGGGGCGTACCAGACGGGGAAGGCCCCCTCGTGCACCTCGATCAGGTACGCGAAGAGCCGCTCCATGCTGCCGACGAGGCTGCGGTGCACCATCACCGGCCGACGCCGTGCCCCGCCCGCGTCGGTGTACGACAGGTCGAACCGCTCCGGCTTGTCGAAGTCGAGCTGGACGGTGGAGAGGGTGAACTCCCGCCCGGCCGCGTCGCGCACCTGAATGTCGATCTTCGGCCCGTAGAACGCGGCCTCCCCCGGCGCCTCGGTGAACTCCACCCCGTCGAGCGCGGCGCGCAGCAGCTCCTCGGCCCGCGCCCACCCGGCGTCGTCCCCGACGTACTTCTGACCGGGCCCGCGCAGCGACAGCCGGAACCCCGCCGGCCGTACGCCGAGCGCGGCGTGCGCCTCGCGGATCAGCCGGAGGATCTCCGCGACCTCCTCGCCCACCTGCTCCAGGGCGCAGAAGTTGTGCGCGTCGTTGAGCGAGATGGCCCGCACCCGGGACAGCCCGCCGAGCACCCCCGAGCGCTCGGCCCGGTACATTCCGCCCAGCTCGGCGACCCGCAGCGGCAGCTCCCGGTAGGAGCGGCCCCGGGCCCGGTAGACGAGGGCGTGGTGCGGGCAGAGCGCCGGCCGCAGCAGGAACTCGTCGTCGGCGGAGAGCCGCATCGGCGGGAACATGTCCTCGGCGAAGTAGCCGAGGTGACCGGAGCGCTCGAAGAGCTCCCGCCGGCCCAGCGGCGGGGTGTACACGTGCTGGTAGCCGGCCCGGCGCTCCAGGTCGCGGACGTACTCCTCGACGGCGTGCCGGGCGGCGGCGCCGGCCGGCAGCCAGAGTGGCAGCCCGGCGCCCGCCAGGGGGTCGGAGTCGAACAGGTCCAGCTCCCGGCCGAGCCTGCGGTGGTCGATCATGTCGCGCTCCTTGATCGGGTACGACCCGGAGGCGAACCGGTCACCGGACGCCACGAGGCCCCGGGGCGGATCGCCCCGGGGCCTCGTCGACGGTCAGGTCAGTGCGGCGCGCCGGGGTCTCCCGGCGTCGTGGTGGCTACCGCACTGCGCATGCGGCGACGCTACTTCCCCGCCGCCGGGGGCCGCAGCTCTTTTTCCGGCGGCCCCGGCACCCGGTCGGCGCGGGTGAGCCGCGCCCCGGGCGGTTCGGTCGGCGTCGGAACGCGCGACGGCCCGGCACGAGGGTGGCGTGCCGGGCCGGGTGGCGCGGGTGGTCAGTGGCGGGCGCGGAACGTCTTGACCACGCTGTCGACGATGTCCCAGAGCACGACCAGGGCGGTGCCGGCGATGACGACGGTGGCGACGGTGTTCAGGTTGTCGCCCTCGCCGAGCCA
>NZ_JBSGDY010000133.1:0-18077 GCF_053602615.1 Micromonospora sp. NPDC004336 | reverse complement strand
TCACCGCCGCGACCAGGACAAAATCGAAAGGTGGCACGCAGAAAACGAAGACTTCGAATAACCCGAGGCCACGCCGCACAGGTTAAAGATCAAGCTAGGCCGTGTTTCAGAAGTGGAGATCGTCTGATCCGACGTCGGCGTGTCGGTGATCGATAGACCGCGAGGTCTCCGGTAGGTGGTTCAACGACCAAGAAGAACCCATTACCGGAGACCTCGTGGCTGACGTGGCTCGCACTTCGGCCCGGCGGGTGCGCCGCATCGAGGACATTGAGTTGGTCGGCGGTGGAGGCACCGACATGCGGGTCGGTCTCGCCGCCTCGGCCGCGCTGCGGCCCAAGGACGGCATCGTCATCGTCGCGACCGACGGGGACACGCCATGGGGCGACATCCCGCCAGACAGGACGGACTGACGAGACGCAATGCCTCGGCTACAGCGCGAGCTTCCCGCGTACGGCAACGTGCTTCCTTCGCCGCTGCGGGCTTCTGACCTGCGTTCTGGCAGCGGCTGCGGGAGCGGCTGGGGCGGGCGCACCCGCCTTCGGCCGGGGCCAGGGATCGTGTCCTTCTTCCGGCAGTTAGTTGCATGCCGTGTTTGATCGCGTGCATCCTGTTGGGCTGGGCAAACCCGAGGAGGCGCAGTGCCGGAGCCCGTGTCCCCGACAAGTCCTGCCGTCAAGCGGCTGACCCAAGGCCTTGTGACACACCTGCTCGCGCAGGTCAGAAGTGGCGACCGCCAGGACCGCGACGCTATCAGCGACTCGAACACCTACTGGTTCCGCAAGCTGCCACAAGCGAGTAGGAGATCGCACGGGCCGGTGGTCATGCAGGTCGAGTACCCGCCTCCACCCGAACCCCCCGCACCGCCACCGGCAGTCCGTGATTTTCTGAACACAACGGACTACGGCAACGCCGACGGTCCTCCACCCCAGCTCGTTGCCTCCGCAGGCGAACAGGCGGTTGCTGGTTCCGCTATCCCGGACTCAATCCAACGCGACTACGAAACATGGCTCACTGCCTGGACGAGATGGGCGGAACATGAGCGCCCCATGAGGGAACAGCGTGCGGCCTACACCCACCTTGAACGGCTTCAACGACAGGCGCAGCAGCGTGGTGACGCCGAGGAATTGGTCCTTGGCATCGGCCTTCTCACCTCCAGCGTCGACGGCCGCTGGGATGTCCGCCGCCACCTTCTGATCTGGGACGCGGCCATCGTCGATGATCCCGCCACGGAAGGTCTGCAAGTTGTTGTGCCCCTCAACCAGCGCATGAGGATCGAAGACCAAGAATTCTTGACTCCTCATGACGGCTACCGAGCCAATCGTTCCGGGTCACCCTGGTCTGACGCCGAAGTGCAGCTGCATCCCTTCGCCCCAGAGGTCGCGGACTGGTTACAGCGGTGGAAGCGCCGTCGATGGGATCGCGCACTGCATTTCGCCGACGACCAGTGGGAAGCCCCGACCCTTAATGAGCCAGACGGAGCCAAGCTGACGCTGGCTCCCGCTCTCTTTCTGCGCAGACGTAACCGCAAGGGACTAGAGCGCGTCTACCACGCCATCGCCAGCAGCCTTGAGGACCCAGACACTCCTACGCCCCTCGCGCTGGCGCAACTAGTGACTCCCATCGAGGCTACACAGCGCCGCGCATGGCTTAACGACACTCCGCAAGATCGCCCATTAAACAGCGACGACCCGCTGTTCCCCCTTGCCAGCAACCGGGAACAGCGCAGGGTACTGGCGAAGCTGAGCGACGACACGACAGTCGTCGTGCAGGGCCCTCCGGGTACAGGCAAGACGCACACAATCGCCAACCTCATCTGCGCCCTGCTCGCTGACGGCCAGCGACTTCTGATCACAAGCCAGAAGGATCAGGCGCTTCGAGTGCTCCGCCAGAAGCTACCCGAGCCGGTAAGGCGACTCTGCGTACTGATGACGGGCATGCAACGAACCGAGACCGACGAGCTCGACCGCAGCATCACCGCACTCTCGGAACTATCCTCCACCGTCACCGTCGACGAACTCCACCGCGACATCGCCGAACTGCGGCACCAGCGCGCGGACCTCAAGATCGCGCTCGATCAGGCAATCCGTGACCTACGCATGGTTCGGGAACAGGAGTATTCACAGCACCCACCGGTCGCACGCGGGTACGGCGGCACGCTGGCACAGATCGTCGAGCAACTCAACACCGGCCGTAACCAGCACGCGTGGATCGAACCGCTACCAACCGGTGCCCCTGGTGATCCACCGCTCTCCAATGATCAGGGTCGACATCTTTGGCAACTTCTCATCTCGGCCACACCACAGCGGGCTGCACGTGCTCGCCAGATGATCCCCAGCCCTGACCTGGTGCCGCCCTCCACGGACGTCGCCGCCATGATTACCACCATCGCTCAGGCTGAACGGATATTGGGCCCCGATCACACCTCCGCAGCGTGGTCAGTCGCAGCCCTCGATGACGGCGCGTTGGCGGACATGCAGCGGCACGTCGAGGTGGCTGCCGATGCTCTCGCCGCCTGCGGCCTCTCCGACACCATCACCGACTGGGATCCCGCAGACTGGCGCCGCACCGCCGCCGAAGCCCTCTTGGCACGAAGAGGCCCTGCCTACTGGGAGGCCCTGTTCACCGAACTGCGCGACGTAGAGCCCCACCTGCGCGCCCTGACCGCCCTTAACGGTTCCGATATCGACCTGGGCACCACACCCCTAACCACAGCGAATCTCATCCGGCTCACCGGCCAAGCCAAGCGCCTTCGCAAGCATCTCTCTAGAGGCGGTCGCCTACGCCGCTATCTGCCCGCCCGTGCGCAACTCGACGCCACTGACCTACTGGAGGTTTGCACGGTCGACGGCGCGCCTCCCACCACCGTGGCGGAGTTGACCGCACTAACCACCTACCTCCAGGCGGAGACGGCCGTTACTGCCGCCTTGGAGGCATGGGCTTCCACCGGCGTGCCGACCATGCATGGGCCGCTACGCCGACGCGTGGCCCATCTCAACGACATCTCACACAACGCATCAGCGCTGCGTGCCTTCGCCGCCGCCCGAGACGCCATCGAGCACCTCATGCGCCGTCACAGGATCCGCTTCGCGGTCCGCAGCCCCGACCACTGGGACCTCCTGGTCCGCGTCAGCCACAACCGGCCGGTCATTGCAGCGGCACGGCAGGCAACCGATGCCATGACCGAATTGACGAACACCATGCGGGCATGGTCCCGCACCGCTGACGCCGCCCCCGAAGTCGCCGAGATCGCCGCCGCCCTAGCCCGCGGCGACATCGACCGCTACGGTGCCATCCGCACAGAACTTGATGGGGCTAGGGATGACAAAAAGTCCCAACAGCGCTGCGACGCCCTGCTCCGCGCGCTCTCCGACGCCCACCCGACGCTTGCTGATCAGGTCGTTGACAACTTCGACGACCCAACCTGGGGTCACCGCCTCGGCGACATCGAGGCGGCGTGGTCCTGGGGCGCTGCAGCCGCCTACCACGAGGTCGTCCGGCAGCCGAACGCCGAGCACGTCCACGAGCAGCGGATCGACGACGTCGAACTAGCACTCAACCGCATCACCGCCGAACTCGCTGGGAAACAGGCTCTACGGCACTGCCTAGAACGCATGACCGAAAGACAGCGCCAAGCCCTGCAGTCCTACAAGAGCAACATGGGCAGCTACGGCCGAGGCCAGGGCAAGAGCAAGGACCGCTACCTGACGGCAGCGTTTGATGCAATGAGAGACGCCCAGCAGGCGGTCCCGGCCTGGGTGATGCCGCTATCATCCGTGACCGACACGATTCCACCGCAACCCAACGCCTTCGACGTCGTCATCGTCGACGAAGCCAGCCAAGCCAGCGTCGACGACCTCTTCCTCCTGTGGCTGGCACCACGAGTCATCGTTGTCGGTGACGAGAAGCAGTGCGCCCCCGGAGCCAACTATCGGAACAACGATTCGGGGGCCATCCAGGAGAGTCTCGACCGTCACCTGGCCGACATGCCCATGAACCTGCGGAACGGCTTCCTCCCGAGCTCCAACCTCTACGAACTCCTCGCCTCACGCTTTTCTGACGTTATCAGGTTGTCCGAACACTTCCGATGCATGCCTGAGATCATCGGATGGTCCTCGGCGCAGTTCTACGACAACAGACTCATACCGCTTCGACAATTCGGTGCCGACCGCCTCGACCCGCTCAGGGTCGTCCACGTCGACGGCGCCGTAGAAGAAGGTCAGCGAGCCACCCTACGCAACCAGGTCGAAGCGAACGCCATCATCGACCACGTGCAGAAAATCATTGACGACCCGATGTGCCGCAACAAGACCATCGGCATCATCGCGCTCCAGAGCGGCAGACAGACGCATACCCTCGACAAGCTGCTCTACGAGCGCATCGACCCAGCAGACATCCGGCGGCGTCATATTCGAGTCGGTCAACCACCCGACTTCCAAGGCGACGAACGCGACATCATCCTGCTATCCATGGTCGTCACCAAGGCCAAGAAAGCTCTCACCGGCCGCACCGAACAGCGCCGGTACAACGTCGCCGCCAGCCGCGCCCGCGACCAACTATGGCTGTTCACCTCCGTGCCCGTCGCCAGCCTCAACCCCACAGACCTTCGCCACTCACTGCTGAGCTACATGCTTCACCCCCCGGCAACCCTCACCATTGATCCGGACCTCGACGACGTCACCCCCGACACCCGTACCGACCCTTTCACCTGCCTGCTGCAACAACGCGTCTTCCTGGAACTGCGCCGTCGCGGCTACGCCGTCGTCCCGCAGTACGCTGTCGATCAGCGCGCCATCGACCTCGTCATCGTCGGTGACAACGGACGCCTCGCCGTCGAGTGCGACACCCCCGCGCGGACTCGACAACCAGAGCAGGTCCAGCAGGAGCTACACCGCGAGCGGGAACTACGTCGAGCCGGCTGGCAGTTTATTCGCATCCGCGACAGCGAGTACCTCCTCGACCCCAAGGCCGCCCTCGAGCCGCTGTGGCAGCAGCTCAAGCAACGGGGCATCGAACCTCGCTCACTGCCCGCAGCACCCCGCCAGCAATCGCGATGGAGACCCACCTCGCTGTCCGACGACGAAGACGAACTCTAGGAGACCCGCGTGCTCGAAGGCATCGACGAAAATACCCTCGACGAAATCGCCCGCATTGCCTGCGGCGGCGACGACTACCCCGTCTACCGCAGCGCGGCCCAGCTACTCAAGCTTCTTCAACAAGCCGGCTGGGACAACGTCACCGCAAACAACGGCGAACAACGCCGGAACTGGCTCACCAACCAGCTCCGCCAACGGCGGAACGTACCCGGTGCCATCGATGCGCTCGTCTGCCGCCTCGCCGACCGACGCGAGTACATCAACCGTAACGAACCCCTCGCATCCGCCGAAGTCACCAAGATGCTCAACAGCGTCTTGGTCATGGAAGGGTTCGAAATCGCGCATAGCCAGGGGCGACCCGCCATCCGTCCGTACAAACGACCAGAGGATCAGGAGCAGCAGCCCCCGGACGTCATGCTTCACGTGGCCATGGCTGACATCGTCCGGGACGCCGATCTCGCTGCCATCCTCGAGAGCCGACTCAATGAAGCGCGCGTCTGCGACCGTAACGGCGCCTACTCCAGCGCCGTCATTATGCTCGGCAGCCTCCTCGAAGGCGTCTTGCTCGACGCCGTCAAGGCCCGCATGCCGGGCTCAAGTGAGCCGTTGAAGAAGTGGAACCTACACAACCTCCTTGAGACCGCCCACGACAACAAGTGGATCCAAACTGACGTCCACGGATTTGCCACCACGCTGCGCGAATACCGCAACCTCGTCCATCCCAACGCGCAAGTCAAGATTGGCCACGCCCCCGACCAGGACACAGTTCTCATGTGCTGGCCTGTGATCAACGCTGCCCTCAACGACTTGGCGGCGACCGCCAGCTAACCCTCGGCCATGGCCCGGGGCTGTTTGGCCAACGGCACCTCTCTCTGCTGCCAACGCCTTGGCACAGAGAGGTGCCGTTAGAACCACAATCCACACAGACCCGGGCCATGCTCCGAGGGCGGGTCTCGTTTGAGTGACAAGGCATTAGAACGGCACTGCCTCATCTCCGCCCCAAGGCTGAGGTTTAAAATCGGACTGTCCAGAAATTGAGGCCGCTTCTTGTGCAGATGTTATCGGTGGCGGCAACTGGGCGCCGAAGGCGACAGCGCGTCCGACGTAGTCGAGGAGGATCATCCGTCAGCACACCGGCGGAACCCACTTGGCCGGGTGACCTTCTGCGCCCTTCCCTGGACGGCCCATCGAGCGGGCTGGACCGCATCGCCGTCGGCTCGATGCTCTCGTTCTTCGTTCCGCGCGACTATGGGCAATGAAGCCGGCGGAAGCGCGGCCCACTCGGGCGGACGCTCGCGCGGTTGACTAGGCGGCTCTGACGAGCACCCAAACCGGTGTAAGTTGCCGTAGAAGTCCTGCCCTTCTGGGCTTGCCTACGGCTGGGTTTCGTCGCCTACTTGACACTACCGGTGTTGGCGTTTCCGCAGCTAGTGGTAGATCATCGTTGGGTCACGCGAGCATCCCACTCGTTGACGGCACAGCTGACCATCTGGCCTCAACGCGACGACGATCTGCGTCGCTGGATCAGGTCGGTCGCAGCGGAGGTGGAAGCCAGGCGCCATAAGGAGGCGTCACGGTGATGTTGAACGTGGCGTTCGGCAGCAGGCTGGACGCTGACGGTTAAACGCGCGCTCTTTCGCGGCGTGCTTCTGCAGTGAATGGAGCGGCGTGTACGTCAAGACGTTCCGTGTGAAGAACTTCCGGCGGCTGCGAGACGTCAGGATCGATCTGGACCCCGAGACGACGGTTTTCGTCGGCGCAAACAACAGCGGGAAGACCTCGGCCGCACAGGTGTTCCGACTGTTCCTCGGTGCCGAGAAAGAGCGGTTCCGGCTCTACGACTTCACCGCCGACTGCTGGGCAGAGTTCGACGCGTTCGACGCCGCTTCGGATGATCCCGACGAGCGACTTCCGCGCATCGTTCTGGACATCTGGCTCGACCTGAACGGTGATGATGACAACCTGCACCGCGTCGTCGACTTTCTGCCCAACCTGAGTTGGAGTTCCGGCCTGGTAGGGATCCGCCTCTCGTACATGCCCAAGAACGGCAAGGCCCTGATCGAGAACTTCGAGGAGTACCGCAGCAGGGCACTGGCCGTCGAACGCCCAGAGGGTTCCAACTACGAACCATGGCCGCAGTCGCTGACCGACTATCTAAGCCGTGAGCTGCGGCACGAGTACGAGATTACCTACGCGATCCTGGACTCCACCCACTGCGACGAGCGGCTGGAGCCGATTGCGGGATACGCCCCCTACACTGCACACGGCAGCGCGAGCCGCCTCGGCGCCAAGCTCGACTCGTTGATCAAGGTTGACTTCCTTGACGCTCAGCGTCACCTGGTTGATGGCGAGAGCCGCGGTCGGGCCGAAGACCTGTCTCGGAAGTTGAGTGGCTTCTACGCCCGCAATCTCGAACAGCGGGAGAACGATCTCGCGGCGGTGGCTGCGATTGCGGACTCGGAACGCCACCTCAACGAGCACTTCGCGAAGGTCTTTGAGCCGACCTTGGACAAGCTTGCCGACCTCGGCTATCCAGGCTTCGTCCATCCGCGATTGGTGGTGAAGGCTGCCTTCAATGCCCAGAGCGTCCTCAACAGCGGCGCCCGGGTCCACTACGCTCTACCTGCGACCGGCGGCTCGATGGGCACATCTGAGCGAACGCTGCCCGACCAGTACAACGGGCTCGGCTTCAAAAATCTGATCTACATGGTCGTCGAGGTCCTGGACTTTCACCATCGATGGATCGATGCCGAAGGTGAGCGACCCCCGATCCACCTAGTGTTCATCGAGGAGCCCGAGGCGCATCTACACGCTCAACTGCAGCAGGTCTTCATCCGCAAGATCCGTGAAATCCTTCCACAGGTTGAGTCGGCCTTCGCCACTCAAATGATCGTCACGACACACTCCGCTCACGTCATCTACGAGAAGTCGTTTGAGCCAATTCGGTATTTCAAGCGGACCGGCGCAGACGGCAATGTCCATCACACCGACGTGAAGGATCTGATGACGTTCCGGGAGACGACGGAGGATGACACCAGGCACTTCCTTCGGCAATACCTGAAGCTGACCCACTGCGACCTGTTCTTCGCCGACGCTGCGATTCTGGTCGAGGGCAACGTCGAAAGGCTCCTACTGCCACTGATCATCCAAAAATCGGTGCCTGAGCTCCAGTCAAGCCACCTCACGATCCTTGAGGTCGGCGGCGCCTATGCCCACAAGTTCCAGGAACTGATTACGTTTCTGGAACTTCCCACGCTGGTCATCACCGACCTAGACAGCGTGCGAGGGCCGAGCCCCGACGCGGCCGCGACCGACTCCGACGAGGTGCCTGCAGCTAGGTCGGCGTGTATGACGACGCAGGCGGGCGCGGTTACGAGCAACGAGACCTTGGCCTCATGGATCCCCCGTATTCGATTGATCGACCAGCTTCTCGATGCGGACGAGGCTGTGAAGTCCTCACCGACCGCAGCCGGTATTCCGGGATGTATCCGAGTTGCATACCAGACCCGCCGACCGATCAGCTGGGGCGATCGGCAGACAGCCTTAGCTGGTCGCACCTTCGAGGAAGCATTCGCCTTGGAGAACCTCGGGTGGTGTCAGCATGAGGCACAGGCCAATCTCCGGCTCCGCGTCTCGGGAGCGGCGGCCATGACGTTGGAGGGCTTGCACGAGGAAATCTACAAGCGCGTCAAGTCCTTTGACAAAACCGACTTCGCCCTCGCGCTCATCACCAAGGACCACAACCAGTGGACCGCGCCGCAGTATATTACAGATGGTCTCAAATGGTTACGAGACCGGGTCACGGTCAATCCGTCCGAAACCGCACCCTTGACTGCGATCGAAGCCGAGGTTGGTAAATGACCGGCCGGATCGATGCCCGAGACACGGACGCCGACCGACTGATCCGCGATGTCCTCGACCGAAAGGGAAAGGCCGGGTTCATCGTCACCGCCGGCGCGGGTTCCGGGAAGACTACCTCGCTCGTCAAGGCTCTGGCGCACGTGACAGCAACCCGCCGTACCCAGCTCCGGGCGCGTACCCAGCGCATAGCCTGCATCACCTACACGGAGGTCGCCGCAGCCGAGATCCACGGCGATGTCCACGACGACCCTCTGGTCTATGTGTCGACGATTCACAGCTTCCTGTGGGACGTCGTCGCACCGTTCCAGTCGGACATCGGTGCCTGGATCAAGCGCCAACTCGCCGGCAAGCTCGACGAGCTTAGCGGCAAGATCGACAAGGCGAAGGCACCCACGAAGCGTGACGCGTTGACCCAGGACCGAGCTCGCTACCAACGTCAACTAGACGGGCTCCACTCGGTCCGCAAGTTCACCTACAGCGTCGGGCCCGACTACGGCAGGGGGCAGGTCGGACATGCAGATGTCCTCAAGATGGTGCCGCGGATGCTCATGGAGCAACCGCTGCTGGCAAAGGTCATTGCGACCCGCTTCCCGATCCTCTTCGTCGACGAAAGCCAAGATACGGAGGCGGACGTCGTCGCGGGCCTCATCCACATGTACAGAACCATCAAGAGCGACTTCTGCCTTGGATTCTTCGGCGACCCGATGCAGCAGATCTACCCCACCGGCATCGGCCAGGTTCCCCCCGAGCCGGACTGGGCGCTAATCAACAAAACCGAAAACTTTCGCTCCTCGCGCCGCGTGCTTGAGGTCGTCAACCGGGTACGAGCCGCCGCCGACGGTAACAAGCAGACACCCGGCCGACTCAACGAACTCACACCAGAGGGACACGCCTACTTCATTGTTCTGCCTGCCGACGCCGACCGTGTCGCCAGCATGGATGCCGTTCGCCGCTGGCTCGCACACCGCACGTCGAGCGACGCCTGGTCCGCCGATGGACCCGACGGCGTGAAGATTCTCGTCGCCATGCATAAGCTCGCGGCCCGGCGACTCGGCTTCGCCAACCTGCACGCGGCTTTCCACCCGAAGAACCCACCTGCACTGGCCACCGCCTTCATCGAAGGCACAGCCTGGCCCATCACGCCGTTCGCCAACGTCATCCTGCCCCTGTGCGACGCCTCGAACGACAACGCCGCGCTCCGTATCCTGCGCAAACACAGCGGTCTGATGCGTGACGACCTCGCCGGAGCGGGCGTCGTGCGGGAGCGACTAACGTCCGCACGCGAAGCCGTGACTGATCTACGTGGCCTCGTCGCCGCCGCCGGCCCCGGCTCGGTCGGGAAGACGTTACGGTTCGCACACCGCACCAGACTTATCGACCCGGTTCCACAACTCGCCCGATACCTCGACCCCGAAGGACCCCACAGCGACCAGGTCCTGTCCGAGAAAGCCCGAGAAGTCCTCGATGCGTTCATGGCGTGCGACGTGCGCGAGATCCAAGGCTACCTTCGCTATGTCAGCCGTCAGTCGCCCTACTCGACGCAGCACGCGACGAAGGGCGCCGAGTTCCCGCGGGTCATCGTTCTGCTGGACGACTCCGAAGGAGTCCTGCCGGCATACTCCTACGACAAACTCCTCGGACTCGCTGAACTGTCGCAGACTGACCGTGATAACAAGGAGAACGGCAAAGACACGACCGTCGAACGAAGCCGGCGCTTGCTGTACGTCTGCGTCTCACGCGCCCGGGAGGAGCTCGCCGTCATCGTCTACGCGGACAATGTCGAAGCCGCAATCCTATCCCTTAAGGTGTCCGGCCTAGTAGACGAACCACTGACGCTGACCGATCTAACCAACGACCTCGGTGGAGATCCCAGCATGACGTAGAGCCGAGCTGCCGGTCGAGATCTTTAAGCCCGTCAATGACCTCTGATCTGCTGGTGCAATCGCCAACCAGCGCCTCGCCGAACGGCAGGAATGATCATGGACTACTCCGGGTTCGTCATCATCGCCCGCACCGGCGGCACTCGGCTCGACGAACTGGCGTGCGTCGACGACCTGTTCGTGGCCGTGACCGACGACGTCCGCGCCGACGGCTGACGGATCAGGTTCCTCGGCCCGGTCGATGACACCTCGCCCGAGAAACTACAGGGCCAGAAGGTCCTGTCGATGGTTGTGACCGCGGGGCACCGCGGTGACAGTCCGCAGTTCATCCCGGTCCTGCGCCGCATCCGGGTCACCCGCCTCGGGGTGGGCCGGCCCCGACCTGCCCCGATGTGGTCCTGGCCGACAAGGCCTACACCAGCCGCGGCAACCGCCGCTACCTACGGACACGCGGTATCAAAGCCTGCATCCCGAGCAAGAAGGACCAGGACGCCCACCCGCCTTCGACCGAGACCTCTACCGGCTACGCCACGCCGTCGAGAACGGCATCGCGCGTCTCAAACGCCACCGCGGCGTGAGCCTTTTCCAAGCTCATCTTGCAGCTCAGGATGGGTGTGGCAGGCCCGGTGATCGATGGGTGCGAGGCTCCAGGTAGGACAGCTGTCGACCAAGACTCGAAGCCCCGACCGGGAGCCTCGCCATGCTGTCCTACCCCGCCACGATTCCGTTGTCCAGCCGCACCCTGAACCACCTCGCCGAACGCATCCGCGGCCACCGCAAGCAGCGACGATCCCGGTGGCGACGCCTCGACCCCGGCCGGCAGGCGCTGCTGGCTCTCGCTCACCTGCGCAACGGCGACACCTACACCCGACTCGCGGCCGGCTTCCGGATCGGCGTCGCCACCGCTTGGCGCTACGTGCAGGAAGCAATAGCCCTGCTCAGGTCGGCAGCCGACGGCCTGGCCACCGCCATCCAACGGATCCGCCGACTGGCGTACGCAATCCTGGACGGCACCCTGATTACGATCGACCGGGTCGCCGACCAGCGGCCGTACTACTCCGGGAAACACAAGCGCCACGGCGTGAACGTGCAGGTGATCGCGGATGCCGCTGGCCGACTTGTCTGGGCTTCGCCAGCGCTGCCCGGTGCGGTCCACGACCTGACCGCAGCCCGAACCAACGGCATCATCGACGCGTTGACCAGGGCAGACGTGATGACCTTCGCCGATAAGGGCTACCAAGGAGCCCGCGGCAGCCTCCGCACCCCGTTCAAGCGGCGCCGCTTCCGACCGAAGCTGTCACGCCGGCAGAGGGCCGTCAACCGCGCCCACGCAAAGATCCGCGCCCGCGGCGAACGCGCGATCGCCACCCTCAAGACCTGGAAGATCCTGAACAAGCTGCGCTGCTGCCCCCGGCGAGCCACCCCGATCGTGCAGGCCATCCTCGTCCTGCACCACGTCGAAGCGAACCGTTGGCCGTAACAGAGCCGAGCAAACGGGAGCCAGAACGTTCAGCGAAATCGGTCGACGGTAACGGGGATCAGTCCCTGCTGCCGCATCTGCGTCGTCAGACCGCGCAGCAGCACGCCGACCGCCTCGTCACGTTCCCCCACCAGATCGCACGTCACGTCCAGCCCCCACGCGGCACCTGCGGCCACCCGCCGCAGATCCCAGCGGAAGGCGTCGCCGGCAACCTGGCGACGCACCGCACCCAAAACGCGCACCTCGGGATCCGCGAGGTCGCCGGTGACCGGCATCTGCCACGCCTCGCTCAGTGCCGCAAGGGCGTCCTGGGTCAACTCATCGGCGAAGAGAATCCTATAGACGCGCGTCTCGCGAAATCCCGACCTGGCCTCGGGACCGCTCAGCCGCAAGGCACACGGTGCCTGCGCGGGAAGGCCACCGAAGCACGCCCGGAGCTCAGGCTCGTCCGGCAGATCGGCACCGCAGAGATCCCAGTAGAACGCCGCCGCCGCTGCCCGGCCCACGGGCGTCACTCGGGCCCGCAGCGCGGCGTCGACGCGTAAGCGCCGACTGGTGGACGAAGCATCGCGCCACTGGCCCTCCTCTCGACTCCAGCCGCCGCTCACCAGCCCCGCCGAGGAGTAGTCCGCCGCGAGCAGGAACTCCTCAACCAGCAGGCCCTCCGGCCCGCCGGCGCCGTCGTGAACTACGTAGTAGTGCAGTGCAGGTGAGCTGTCTGCCGCTTGCCGCGCAACAAAGGTCTTCGTCACCCGTCTATTTTCTGCCACGACGTCACACGCGGCCATGCACGGCTCGCCGGAGGCCCAAGGCTGGAGCCAGTGAACTCGCCCCTGCACGTTGTGCTCCCCAATTCCGCCGCAAGCCGACAGTGATCGCCAGCCACCTGCGCCGCCAGGACGGAAAAGGCTCAGTCTAGCGCCCGATCAGAGCGCTCTCGTGGTGCCGCAGCCCTGGTCACGGCGTAGCGCGACGTCACGTCGCGGGCCTACTCCCTTCTGGAGTGGGCCCGCGTCGGGATCCGGCCGGCCCATGTGATGCGTTGTAAGTGCCTCATCCGGCCGGGACCACCAACCCCGCCATATACTAAACACGGCGAACTGCTGTGGTCTGGTCACACAAGGGTTCTGCGGTCCGCGCCGGGACGCGTTAGTCGTGGCGGTCAACCGGTGAACCAGGTTTACCGTGAATGTTCATCAAGCGCACCACGGCAGAGCAGCTTGACTCTCGATCTCGGCTGCACACGCCTAATTTGATCTTCAACCTGTGCGTCGTGGCCTCGGGCTATTCGCGGTTTTCGTTTTCTTGGTGCTGCTGTTCGGTGTGTTGCTGGTAGCGGCTGTGACGAGGTGGACGTCGTGGCGGGCGGCTCGGTGGCGGTTGGGGTGTCCGGAGGGTCGTCCAGGGCCTGGTTGGCTCGGTTTCGGTGCGGCGGCGGGGCAGCCCGGCTTTGCGCGTAGGTGCCGAAACGCGCGGCGGACGCGGGCAGGTGAAAGCCGCTCGGGTGGTGCGGGGCCTTCCCAGGGCCGGCGGAGATTGCCGGCGGCGGTGCGGGCCAGCCGGAGTTGGGTGCATCCAGAGGATGTCCTGGACCTCGCGTTCGGAGGTGATCGGCCATCGGATGGGCCGCTCGCCGGTGGTGTCGTAGCGCCAATGGCGCATCGCGTCCTCGAACCGGCTCAGCAGCACGCCGACGTGGTTGAGGCTGAGCAACTGATCGTCGATGCTACTGGTGACGATGCGAGTGGCGGCCTCGATCAACAGCGCCGACCGCCACGCGGCGACCGGGCGCGGCCCGCCGAGCAGCGGCCCGGCAGCGAGCCGGTCGGCGAGGTTGCTCCCCTGCACCAGCTCCATCACCAGGTACGGGACGACGATGCCGCCGTCCAGGGCCGCCTCGCCGTAGTCGTACACCTGGGTGACGTGCGGGTGGGTCAGCCGCGCGGCGGCGCGGGCCTCGCGCTGGATGGTGGCCCGCAGTTGCGGGTCGGTGGCGAACTCCCGGGTGAGGGCCTTGACGGCGACGGGCCGGTGCAGCACCTCGTCGTCGGCGCGCCACACCTCGGACATTCCGCCGAGGCCGATGCGCTCGCGCAGGGCCTACCCGTCGTGCAACCGAAGACTGGCAGTGAACGGCGACATAGGCGTTCAGTGTGCCTGGCCCGCCCGACCGGCTACCAACCGCAGTGCCCCAGTCCGCCCCGCCGCACCTGCTCGGCCAGATCCCGCGGCTGGGCGGCGGGTCGGTGCTCGGCATGGGCATCCCGTCGGTGACGCTCAACATCCCGAACATCCCGTACCTGGCCAAGGGCGGTCACATCCTCAACGCGGGCACGGCCATCGTCGGCGAGCGCGGGCCTGAGCTGCTGGAGCTGCCCGTCGGGGCGACCGTGCGGCCGTTGTCCGGCGAGCGGCCGCGGCTGTAGGTGGCGGGCGTGCCGATGTGCGCCTCACAGGGGAGTTCTGCGTTCGGAGCGGGGACCTGGTGCTGGTGCTGCGCGAGCACATCGCCTCCCTCGGCGGCAACGTCCAGGCCGCCGTCGGTAGCAACGTGTAGGCCCGCACCACCGGAGACACGCGACGGCCCGCCAGGCGCGATCCTGGCGGGCCGTTCGCTGCCCAGGGTCAGGACTTACAGGCCGCGTACGCCATGCTGTACGCCGGGTCGCTGGCGGCGTCCTTCGACGCCGTGTACTTCCCGTCGCCGAAGCCCCACCCGGCGGTCGCACCCGTCGCAGCGTCGACCTGCCACAGGTGACGGCCGTCGTTGCAGTGGTGCGCGCCACACCCTGCACGCCGCCGTCCGGGTCCATACAACCGCCCTGGGCCTTCGCCTGGTCGATGATCTGGCCGGGCTTGAAGACGTCGGCGCACTTCGGCAGGGCCGTCGCGGTCGGCCCTGCGGCGGGCGGCGGGGCCTCGCTGCTGCTGTCGTTGCTGCCTCAGCCGGCGAGCGCGAGGGCGGCCAGGACCGGCACGAGCGCCATGGTGAGTCGTCGCATTCCGCACACGGTGCCGTCACCACGCAAGCCCGTACAGCGCGGTGACGGCAAGCCGACAGGGCCCAACGCGCGCCGGCCGCCCAGGAGAGATCCTGGCGCTCTGGCGGGAACGCCACCACTGACCGGTCCTCGCCTACCCTCTCCGCATGAGACGCGTCGTGCTGGACTGCAACGGTGTAGACCCGATCGTCGACCTCCCGGGCGCCCTTGACGTAATGAAGGCCGCAATCAGCGCCGGCAAGCTGAAGTTGATCGGCACTCACGTACTCGCCGAAGAGGTCGAAGCGACACCCGACCCGCAACGGCGGGCCGAGCTGCAGCAGCTGGTCCGCCTCGCCGAAGTCGTGCCCACCGGTGCATTCATCTTCGATGTGTCGCGGTTCGACCAGGCACGGCTGGGCGGGGACACCGAAGCGGTCGAGAGGCTGCTGGGCGGTAACCCGGCCAAGAACTCCCGGGACGCGCTCATAGCGGTAACCAGTCTCGTTGACGGGTGCGCGTTGGTGACCTCTGATAAGCGCCTGCGTCGTGAGGCATCGGCCTTGGGCGTCGAGGTGCTGCATGCGCGCGAGTTGCTGGCCGAGCTGGGCTACGAGGTGGCCTCATGAGTCGTCGTATCCCGCGCACGGCGTCGTGACGCGGCCCTCCCGGATCGATGGTCGGGGCTAGTGTCGGCAGCGTGGATGCCGTCCTGTTGTTGCTGGGGCTGCCGTGCCTCCTGTGGTTGCTGGCTCTCGTGCTGATGGCTGTCTTGCGTGCTGGGGGCCTGACGGACTTTGCGGAGTTGAGGCGGCGACATAACCGAGCGTTGTATGCCATGCGGGAGTCGGAGAGGCGCAGAGAGGAAGGGCCGGAGCCCTAAGCCAAGAAGGCGTACGGCCCGCCAGACGCGATTTGGCGGGCCGTTGCCATGATGACGCGGTGAAGCTCGACCGAAAAACCGTCATCGCTCTGCTCTGCGCCGGCATCGCCAGCGCTGCCGCCCTGGTCCTCTCGCTGGCCGCGATCTCGGCGGCGACGTACGACCCGGCACCGGGCCAGGAGCGGCCGAAGATCACCGACTGGATGCAGGCATGGGGCAGCGTCGGCGGCGTCGTTGCCGGCCTGGCCGCCGCCGCAGCCGCCACCGCACTGCTGATGCACGAACGGGCGGCAGCTAAGGAAGCGCGCCAGCAGCTCGCCGAAGAGAAGGAGGCGAACCAGCGGAAGGAGCTCGAGGCCAGTATCGAGGTGCGCAGCGAGCAGTACCGCAAGATCAGCGGTGACCGTGTAAGCGAGCAGCATCGGTTCGTGGTGAAGAACCACGGGCCAGCCGAGGCTCACGAGGTCGAGGTCAGGTTCTCTCGGAACGAGGAGCCCGTCGAGCTGCACTTCATCGGCATGAACCACCGGAGCCACACACTACTGCTGCACCCTGGCGAGGAGATGCACATGAACTACATCATGGCGTGGGGTGAGGCGCCGCCGGAGAAGGTTGTGGTGACATGGCGTGACGGCCGCTCCGAGGGCCAGTCGCAGGCGTTTTACCCAAGCCACCGCGACCTGTAGGGGGCCACGATGGAGTACCCGATCTGCCAGAAGTGCGGTGCCGCTATGGGCGACAAGAAGCTCCATGACAAGTGGCACGCAAACATTGATCAAGAGCTGAGCGGCATGGTCGACAAGGTGATGCGAGAGCTGGACCGGCAGGTGCGGAGAGCGCCTCTCGGCCGACCCCACTAATGCCGTAGCGGCCCCCTGGGCGCCATCCCAGAGGGCCGAGCGGCGTTTCTGGTCACTCCTCCACAGAGACCGTCCGCGGAGGCTGCGCCCGGAGCCCGTCATCGATCAGGTCGTCGCCCAGGCCTCGGGCCATTCGGGCGCGTAGCTCGTCGACGCGCTCCTTCAGATAGGTCACGCCGAGGGGGTTACCGTACCGGATGATCTCCGGCCCGATTGCCGGCTCCAGCGTCTCGTACAGCTCGTCTGGCAGGGGCGGGGCATGGAGGATGGCCGACAGCGCGGTCAGCATCCGCAACACGTCCTCGGCGTCGCGCGGGTCGAGTTCCACATTCCTGCCCATGGCTGGCTCCTTCCGGTGTGCGGGCCGGTCAGCCTACGGTGCGTCCCGGCAATGCCCAATACGCAACGCCCAATGCCTACGGTCGCGCGGGCGCGCGTACGCCCCTCCCCGTCCTTCGGCCGGCCGTTGTGCGTTGGGCATTCCGGGTCCTCTTCCGGTCCAGGGGCGGCAGCCCTTCCGGTCCATGGTGGTCCGTCTTCCGCCCGGAAGTGGACCAGGTCTGGACCAAACCTGGTCCAGGTGTCATCCGCCCTGCGTGTACGGACCACCTGGTCACGACCTGGGCCGGCACCTCGGAGTTGGGCCAGAGGTTGGGCCGTCGGACCGTCGCGCCGTTGGGCCGAACTTGGGCCGCCGATGGCCCGGGCCTCGTACGCAGACCGTTGACGCGCCTGCGTCACCCGCGCAGCCTGCGGTGACGCACCCGCGACGCGGCTCCTGACGCGGATGACGCACCCGCACGGCGCGCCTTGACGCACACCCCAGTCGCCTTCCCGTCGCCCGCTCCCCCTTGGTGTCAGCGCCGGTGTCACGGTCGGTGTCATCGGTGTCAGACACCGCGCTGACCTGCACAGGATCACCGATACCACCGGTCTCAGCAGTGGGGGAGGGGAGGGCCACGATGGGCCGCCCCGTGCGGACGGTCCGGACCGGACCCCCCGGGGCGGGCCCCCACGGCCCCGCGGGGGGCCACAACAG
>NZ_JBSGDY010000132.1:0-18113 GCF_053602615.1 Micromonospora sp. NPDC004336 | reverse complement strand
GCGGCGTCGGCCGACGCGGAGGCCCGGTTGGCCTGCGCGGGGGCGCCTCCGCTCGGCGCACGGCCGCCGCCGTTCGGCGTACGGCCGCCTCTGCTCGGTGTACGGCCGACGTCGTCGCCGACCGCGGCGCGGGCGGCGGGGCTGGACGCGGAGGCCGCGCTGGCGTCGGATTCCGGCGAGGATTCGGCGCGGGTCTCGGCAGGCGTCACAGTCGGCGGAGTCTACCCGAGCGGGACATTCGCCCTGAAACCACGGCGCTGTCCTCTGTGGCGCGTGTCGCCCGGGCCGCCCCGAACCGCGCCGGACGCGCCGACGAGGTGCCGCATCCGGGTGATCGGACATCTCGTACTATGGCGCTTTCCGTAAGACCACGGCTGAGGCGATCGAGGGGGGGGTACAGGTGGCTCCAGTCCGCCGGCGCGGCAGCACGGCCACCACACTGCTGACCCTGCTGCTCGCCGTGACGGCGTGCGGCCCGGTCGCCGATCGGCAGCCCGACGACCTGCGGGTCGGGTACGACAGCCGGGACGGCGACCTGACCGTCTGGCCGGCGCGGGGCGCGCTCGCGAACGACGCCGCCGTGACCGCGGCGGTCACCGACGTGGTGCGCGACTGGCGCTCGCCGGCCGACGACCGGGTCCACCTGCCCACCTCCGGGATCCTCTGGTCGGGCGAGGTGGACGGCGCGCCGCTGGTCCTGGTGGCGGCGGACGTACCCGGTGAGAGCGCCTCCTGGCTGCTCCAGGTCACCGCCGAGGGCGGCCGATACTCGGTCACCCGCGCCGCCGAGTACACCGACCCCGGCTACCTGGTCTACTCCGACGTGCTGCCCGTGCAAACCGAGGCAGGGCGGCGCTACCTGACGTCGAGCCGGGTGGAACGCCTGCTCGGGCCGGACGGCCGCGCGCTGCGCAACGTCGACGGCCTCACCGAGCCGGTGGACGTGCCGGCCTGTCGGGCCGTCGGGGTGACCGCCACGCTGAGGGCGACCGAGTCGCTGCCCCGGGGCCGGGCCGCCGACCGGTTGCTCGACCTGGGCACCGGCACCACCGACCCGCGCTATCCCCTCGTCCGCGACGAGAGCGGCTCCGGCAAGCGGGCCCTCAAGGGGCTCGACACCTGCGTACTCGCCGGCGAGGAGGGCCCGTTCGGCAGCGTCCCCCGCCGCATCGGCGACCGGGACGCGCCGCGTTCGGTACCGTCGTCCTGGCCGATGGCGAAGCTGGCCATCCGCACACTGGGCGAGGTCGCCCTCGGCGGCGGCGAGCCGGCGGAGTTGGAGCAGCTCAGCTGGGAGACCGCCGACGGGACGATGACCGCCGTGGTCTACCGCCCCTCCGACGGTGGCGCGCCGCTGGTCTCCGCCGCCGACCGGTCCAACCCGCTGCAGGCGTACGCCCTGCCGGTGCCCGGCCAGCCGCTGGGGGTGCTGAGCTGGCGGGCCACCCGGGACAGCTCGCTGTCGACGCCGCCGGACACCCCGCGCCTGGTGGACCGCCCGGGCCTCGTCGTGGTGCCGATGCCGACCCGCTCGGAGACGTTCAGCCTGGCCGGCCCGGAAAAAACCCACTACCGCTCCCTAACCCCCCACTAACCCTCCCTCCCCCCGCCCTCCCCCTCGCCCCTCGCCCCCTCGCCCCTCGCCTCGTCGATCTTGCACTTTCTGCCCCGGCACAACGGGCATCCGAGGCATATCGAGGGCCGAAAGTGCAAGATCGACGCACAAGGGTGGGCGGGGGCGGGAGAGGGCGGGAGGGGTGGGGTGGGGAGGTAGGCGGTCAGGAATCGAGAAGCGTGGGGGTCGGGGCGTGGCTAGCGTGACCGGCATGGACATCACCATCCACACGTGTTTCCTTCCGCACGTCGACCCGGACGCGTCAGTGGCGTTCTACCGCGACGTACTCGGCTTCGAGGTCCGCAGCGACGTCGGGCAGGGCAGGATGCGCTGGATCACGGTCGGCCCCGCCGGTCAGCCCGGCACGTCCATCCTCCTGGCGCCGCCGGCCGCCGACCCCGGGATCACCGAGGACGAGCGCCGCACCATCACCGAGATGATGGCCAAGGGCACCTACGGCTGGATCCTGCTGTCGACCCGGGACCTCGACGGCACCTTCGAGCGACTGCAGGCGGGCGACGCCGAGGTCGTCCAGGAGCCGACCGAGCAGCCGTACGGCATCCGCGACTGCGCCTTCCGCGACCCCGCGGGCAACCTGGTCCGCATCCAGCAGCTTCGCTGAGCGGTCCGGTTCCCCGACGGGAACGCACGCCTTCCGGGCCGCCTGGTTCGCCGCCCGGCCGTGACGCCCTGCGCCGGACACCGACATCTGCCCGCACCCCGCCCCGCGACCGCCAGGTGATCCAGGTGCTCGCGCCGCCCCGCCCCGCCATGCCACGCCCCAGCCACGCCATGCCCCCGCCCAGCCACGCCACTCCCCCGCCACGTCATGTCCCCGCCCAGCCACGCCACGCTCTCGCCCCGCCACGCCATGGCCAGCCATGCCACGCCACGCTCCGCCCCGCCACGCCATGCCCTCGCCCCGCGATGCCCAGCCACGCCATGCCCCGCCCCACCACGCCATGCCACGCCCTCGCCACGCCGCTCGCGCGGACCCGACGGAAGGAGTTCCCCATGTGCCACCCCTCGTGGGGGCGCGCACGCCTCGCGGCGCAGCGCCTACGCGACCTCGCCCGGCTGCGTCGCGTCCGTGACCGCATCGACCGCCGGTACGCGCAGCCGCTGGACGTCGAGGCCCTCGCCCGCGAGGCGCAGATGCCGGCCGGTCACCTGAGCCGCCAGTTCCGGCTCGCCTACGGCACCTCGCCGTACGGATACCTGATGGCGCGCCGCGTCGAGCGGGCCATGGCGCTGCTGCGTCGCGGCGACCTCAGCGTCGCCGAGGTCTGCCTCGCGGTCGGCTGCTCCTCGCCCGGCGCCTTCCGCGCCCGCTTCACCGTGCTGGTCGGCATGCCGCCCGGCCTCTACCGGCGCCGGGCGGCCCAGGGAGACGGCGTCGTTACGCTGGCACCCACGCCCTGACGTGTGACGAGCGACGACTCGTCGCGGCCTGCCCGGACGCCGCTGCCACCGGCCCAGCCCACGAGCCGACGACGAGACAGTCCCGACCACCAACGACGGGGAGCAGCCCCGACACCGACAACAGGACAGCTCGACCGCCGACAACAGGGGCGACCCCGACTACCAACAACAGGACAGCCCGACCACCGACAACGAGGGCGACCCCGACCACCGGACAGCCCGACCACCGACGACAGGACAGCCCGACCGCCGACAACGGGGGCGACCCCGACTGCGGGCAGCGGGAGCAGCCCTGACCGCCGGCAGCGGGGGCAGACCCGACCGCCGGCAGCGGGGGCAGACCTCGATGGGGCGGCCACACCGTCGACGACGGGGGTCGCCGCCGGCGGACCGATTGACCGGTGAGCCTTCCCAGGGGGAGGGCTTCCACGACGTGACTGGAGGAAGCATGACGGACGCCCCGCCGCGTGGGCTCGAGGAGAGGCTGCGGGACACCCGCGCGAAGCTGGAGAACGAGATCGACCTCTGGGTCGCTTCGGCGGGCTCCCCGGACGGCGTCCACCTGGTGCCGCTGTCGTACCTCTGGGACGGCACCGCGTTCCTCGTCTCGACGCCGCGCACCTCGGTCACCGCACGCAACCTGCTCGCCGACGCCCGGGTGCGTCTCAGCCTCGGGCCGACGCGCGACGTCGTCATCGTCGACGGCACCGCGGAGCCGGTGGACCTCGCCGACCTCGACCCGGGGACGGGCGACGCGTTCGCCGCCAGGACCGGCTTCGACCCGCGCGAGCTGGACGAGCGCTACCAGTACTTCCGGATCCGGCCGCGACGCGTCCAGGCCTGGCGGGAGGCGAACGAACTGCGCGGACGGGTCCTCATGCGCGACGGCCGCTGGCTCGGCTGACCGCCGCGCGAGCACTCGCCCGGCGACCGCCGCCCCGGAGCACCCCACACACGGCCGGCCGCCACACCCGAGACATCCGACCGCCGCTCCGAGCACCCGCGCACGGCCACACCCGAGACACTCGGCCGGCGACCGCCGCCCCGGAGCAACCCACGCACGGCGGGGCCGGCCACCGCGCACGAGACATTCGACCACCGCTCCGAGCACCCACGCACGGCCGGCCGCCGTACCCGAGACACTCGGCTGCCGCAGATCGACGCACCCGGCCGGGCGGCGCGCGGAACGCCGTCGGCCGAGCGCAGGTGTCCGACGGGAGTCGGCGCGGCGGTAGGGCGGAGACACCGACGGCGGGCAGCCCACCGGGCCGCCCGCCGTCGTGCGGTACGTCAGCTCTGCGCGGTGGCGTCGTCGGCGGCGATGACCGGCTCGACGGGCTCGACGTCCAGCCGGGAGATCCAGCCGGTGACGTCGCGGGCCACGTCCTGCGCGGTCAGGCCGAGGTCCGCGAGGATCTGCGCGCGGGTGCCGTGCGGGTGCCAGTCGGCCGGTACGCCCAGGTCCTTCAGCGGCACCCGGACGTCGGCGTCGCGCATCGCCTGGGCGAGGGCGTCGCCGACGCCGCCGACGCGGACGCCGTCCTCGACGGTGACCACGAGCCGGTGCCCGGCGGCCAGCTCGACCAGCTCGGCCGGGACCGGGCGGACCCAGCGGGGGTCGACCACGGTGACGCCGTAGCCCTGCTCGGCGACCCGGGCGGCCACCTCCATGCCGAGTTGCCCGAAGGAGCCGACCGCGACCAGCAGCACGTCGGTACGCGCGGACTCGGCCAGCACGTCGACCGTGCCGACCCGGCGCACGGCCGGCAGGTCGGCGGCGACGGCGCCGGTCGGGAACCGGACGATGGTGGGGCCGTCGTCGACGGCGACCGCCTCGCGCAGCTCCTCGCGCAGGGTGGCGGCGTCGCGGGGCGCGGCGATCCGCAGGCCCGGCACGACGCCGAAGACGGACATGTCCCACATGCCGTAGTGGCTCGGCCCGTCGGGGCCGGTGATGCCGGCCCGGTCCAGCACGAAGGTCACCGGCAGCCGGTGCATCGCCACGTCCAGCAGGACCTGGTCGAAGGCGCGGTTGAGGAAGGTCGCGTAGACCGCCACCACGGGGTGCAGCCCGCCGAGCGCCAGGCCGGCGGCCGAGGTGGCCGCGTGCTGCTCGGCGATGCCCACGTCGTAGACCCGGTTCGGGTGCTTGCGGGCGAGCTTGGCGATGCCGGTCGGCTCGGCCATCGCGGCGGTGATGCCCACCACGTCGGGCCGCTCGTCGGCGATCGCGACCAGCTCGTCGGCGAAGACGTGGGTCCACTTGACCGACGGGGCGGCCAGCGACTTGCCGCTCTCGGCGTCGAACGCGCCCGGGCCGTGCAGGCAGTCGGCCTCGTCCTCCTCGGCCGGGCGGTAGCCGTAGCCCTTGCGGGTGACGGCGTGCACGATCACCGGGCCGCCGAAGTGCTTCGCCGCGCGCAGCGCCGACTCGACCGCGGTCACGTCGTGGCCGTCGACCGGGCCGACGTACTTGATGCCGAGGTCCTCGAACATGGCCTGCGGGGCGACGGCGTCCTTGATGCCCTTCTTGACGGCGTGCAGCACCTCGTACATCGGCCTGCCGACCAGCGGGGTGGAGCCGAGGGCGTCCTTGACGGTGTCGAGCACCTTCTCGTAGCCGGGGTTGAGCCGCAGCGAGGAGAGGTGGTCGGCGAGGCCGCCGATGGTCGGCGCGTACGACCGGCCGTTGTCGTTGACCACGATCACGAGCGGGTTGCCGGCGGTGGCGATGTTGTTCAGCGCCTCCCAGCACATGCCGCCGGTGAGCGCGCCGTCGCCGACCACCGCCACGACGCTACGCTGCTCGCCCCGCAGCGCGTACGCCTTGGCCAGGCCGTCGGCGTAGGACAGGGCGGTGGAGGCGTGCGAGTTCTCGATGAGGTCGTGCTCGCTCTCGGCCTGGCTCGGGTAGCCGGAGAGCCCGCCGCGCTGGCGCAGCCTGTCGAAGCCGGCCTGCCGGCCGGTGAGGATCTTGTGCACGTACGCCTGGTGGCCGGTGTCGAACAGGAGCCGGTCGCGCGGCGAGTCGAAGACGCGGTGCATGGCCAGCGTCAGCTCGACCACGCCCAGGTTGGGGCCGACGTGGCCGCCGGTGCGGGAGACCTTGGCGATCAGGAAGTCACGGATCTCGGCGGCGAGGATGTCCAGTTCCTCGGCGGACATCCGCTTGACGTCCTGCGGACCCCGGACGGTGGCCAGCAGCCCGGCGTGGTGGACCGTGTCCTCTTCAACACTCATGACGGAAGAGTCTATCGGCCGTCGCACAGTCCGCAGTCTGGCCGGGACGATCCCCGCCCCGCCGGGGGCGCTGAGCGCCCGGTCAGACCCCGGTTCGCTCCCGTCAGCCGCGGATCCGCAGCCGGCGGGGGGCGGCGGCCGGCGCGCCCCGGAACGCCGGCCCGGACGGGGTCCAGGAGCCCAGCACGGCGGCTCGGGTGGCGCCGGTCACCGACGGCAGCGCGCCGGGCAGCCCGTGCCAGGAGAGCCAGCCCAGTAGCGCGAACGCGTACGCCTCCTTGGCCTGCGCGGGCACGCCCAGCTCGTCGGTGGTGCGCAGCCGCCACCGGCCCGACCCGAGCGCGGCCAGCCGGCCGGTCAGCGTCGGGTTGCGCACCCCGCCGCCGGCGGCGACCACCTCCGTCACGCCGTGCCGGTCGCACTCGGCGGCCACCACCCGGGCGGTCAGCTCGGTGAGGGTGGCGAGCACGTCGTCGGCCGGCACCGCCTCGCCGAGGGCGGCCAGCCGGGCGTCCAGGTAGCCGGCGTGGAACAGTTCCTTGCCGGTCGACTTGGGCGGCGGCTCCGCGTAGTACGGCTCGGCGAGCAGCGCCGCCAGCAGGCCGGGGTGCACCCGACCGGCCGCCGCGCGGGCGCCGTCGAGGTCGCAGGGCCGGCCCAGCAGGCGGCGGGCCGCCGCGTCGAGCAGCGCGTTGGCGGGCCCGACGTCGTACCCGAGCACCGGCGCGCCCGGCGCGAGGACCGTGAGGTTGGCGATGCCGCCCAGGTTGAGCGCGGCGCGCGGGGCGGCGCCGTCGGCCGGGTCGAGCAGCAGCGCGTCGAACGCCGGGACCAGGGGCGCGCCCTGCCCGCCGGCGGCGACGTCCGCCGAGCGCAGGTCGCTCAGCACGGGTACGCCGACCCGGGCGGCCACCCGCGCGACCGCGCCCAGTTGCAGGGTGCCGTGCGCCCGGCCGTCGGCGACCCAGTGGAAGACGGTCTGCCCCGGGGAGACCACCGCGTCGGCCGCGCCGCCGGCCAGCTCGACCCCGACCGCCGCCGCCTCGGCGAAGACCTCGCCGAGGCGGTTGTCGAGCCGGCAGACCGCCTCGATCGTCGTGTTCCCGGGCGGCAGCAGCGCGCCGATCTCGGCGCGCAGCGCGTCGTCGTAGTCGAGCCCGCGGTGCCCCAGCGGGCGCAGCCACAGCGTGTCGCCCTCGACGGTGAACTCGGCGGCGGCCACGTCCACCCCGTCGTACGAGGTCCCCGACATCAACCCGACGATCTTCATCGGGTCAGGCTAGCGGTCCGCTCGCCCCGGGCGGCAGGAGCAGACCCACCAGCTCGACGTGCTGGGTCATCGGGAACAGGTCGAAGCCGCGCAGCCCGGCCAGCCGCCAGCCCAGCCCGGTGAAGGTGCGCACGTCGCGGGCGAAGGCGGCCGGATCGCAGGCCACGTACGCGACCGCGCGCGGGCCGGCGGCCACCACGTCCCGCACCACCCGGGCGCCCGCGCCGGAGCGCGGCGGGTCCAGCACCACCACGTCGACCGGGCCGGTGATCCGGCGACGGGCGAGCGCGGCCTCCACCCGGGCCGGCACGATCTCGACGCGGGACAGGTCGCGCAGGTTCTCCCGCGCCGCGGCGACGCCCTGCTCGGCCGACTCCACGAGGGTGACCCGGCCGGCGTCGCCGACCCGGCCGGCCAGTGCGGCGGCGAAGAGCCCCGCCCCGCCGTAGAGGTCCCAGGCGCGCTCCCCCGCACGCGGGTCGGCCAGCTCCAGCACGGCGTCGACCAGGGTGTCGGCGGCGGCCGGGTGGACCTGCCAGAACGACGAGGCGGGCAGCGCCCACTCCCGGCCGGCGGCGACCTCGCGGACCCGCTCCGGGCCGCTCACCGGGCGCGGCACCCCGTCGGCGACGGCGGTCACCGCCACGTCCCCGCCGGTGGAGGCGACCGTCTCGACCGCGTCCGCGTCCGGCCAGCGCGCCCCGCTCGGGGCCAGCACGGGCAGTTCCCGGATCGCCGGGTGGGCGATCAGGCAGCGGTCGATCGGCACCACCTCGTGCGAGCGGTGCTTGAGCAGCCCGGCCCGGCCGGCCCCGTCGACGGCGTACCGGACCCGGGAGCGCCAGCCGAGCGGCCCGCCGGGCAGCGCCTCGACCCGGACGCCCAGGGCGTCCACCTCCGCGTCGGTCAGCCCGCCCAGGCGGGTGAGCTGCTCGCGGACCACCGCGGCCTTCCAGTCGAGCTGGGCGGCGGGGGCGACGTGCTGCAGGTCGCAACCGCCGCAGCGACCCGGCTTCGCGTACGGGCAGGGCTGCTCGACGCGGTCCGGGGCGGCCTGGAGCACCGTGACCGCGTCGGCCCGGACGAAGCCCTTGTGCACCTCGGTGACCTCGGCGACCACCCGCTCGCCGGGCAGCGCGTGCCGGACGAAGACCACCTGGCCGTCCACCCGGGCGACGCAGTGCCCGCCCGGGGCGACCGCCCCGACGGTCAACTCGACCCGCTCGGCCTCCTCCAGACCTCGGCCGTCACGTGCCCCGGTCACCGCTCGCCTCCACCACTCGGGCCGCCCTCGCCGGGCGGCGCGGACACGACGGGCGGGACGCTCGGCGGCAGGGTGCCGCGCGGGGCGACCCGGGGGCCGCGGGCCGGTCCCCGGCTCAGCGTCGCGTCCAGCCGGTCCAGGTCCTTCGTGGCCGTCGAGGCGAGCTGCCACGGCACGCTCGTCACCATCACGCCCGGCTCGAAGAGCAGCCGGCCCTTGAGCCGCAGCGCGCTCTGGTTGTGCAACAGGTTCTCCCACCAGCGCCCCACCACGTACTCGGGGATGAAGACCGTGACCACGTCGCGGGGCGACTCCCGGCGGACGCCGGCCACGAAGTCGAGGATCGGGCGGGTGATCTCCCGGTACGGGGAGTCGACCACGGTCAGCGGGACCGGCAGGTCCCGCCGCTCCCACTCGGCCTGCAACTCCCGGGTGTCCTTGTCGTCGACGTTGACGGTCACCGCGGTCAGCGTGTCCGGCCGGGTCGCCCGGGCGTACGCGATGGCCCGCAGCGTCGGCTTGTGCAGCTTGCTGACCAGCACCACGGCGTGGTTGCGGGCGGGCAGCACGGCGCGGCCCTCGTCCGGCGGGGTCAGCTCCTCCGCGACCCGGTCGTAGTGCCGGCGGATGGCCAGCATCAGCACGTAGATCACCGCCATCGCGGCGATCGCGATCCACGCCCCGAGCAGGAACTTGGTGATCAGCACGATCACCAGCACCGTGCCGGTCATCGCCATGCCGAAGGCGTTGATCGCCCGGGACCGGAGCATCCGCCGGCGCGCCTGCGGGTCCCGCGCGGTCCTCAGGTGCCGGTTCCAGTGCCGGATCATGCCCGCCTGGGAGAGCGTGAACGAGACGAAGACGCCGACGATGTAGAGCTGGATGAGCCGGGTCACCTCGGCCTGGAAGCCGACGATCAGCACGATCGCGGCGACGGCCAGGAAGAGGATGCCGTTGGAGAAGGCCAGCCGGTCGCCCCGGGTGTGCAGCTGCCGGGGCAGGTAGCGGTCCTGGGCGAGGATCGAGCCGAGCACCGGGAAGCCGTTGAACGCGGTGTTCGCGGCCAGGAAGAGGATCAGCGCGGTGATCCCGGCCACCACGTAGAGCAGCGCGGAGCCGGAGCCGAAGACCGTCTCGCCGAGCTGGGTGGTGACGGTCTTCTGCACGTACCCCTCGGGGCCGGAGACGATCTGCAGCTCCGGGTCCTCGACGAACTGCAGGCCGGTGAGCCGGGACAGCCAGATGATGCCGACCAGCATCGCCACCGAGATGGTGCCGAGCAGCAGCAGCGTGGTGGCGGCGTTGCGGCTCTTCGGCGCCTTGAACGCCGGCACCCCGTTGGAGATCGCCTCCACGCCGGTCAGCGCCGCGCAGCCCGAGGAGAACGTCCGCAGCAGCAGGAAGACCAGGGCGAAGCCGGTCACGCTGTGCTCGGCCTGGATCACCAGGTCGGCGCTGGGGGCGCGCAGGTCGTCGCCGAGCACGAAGACCCGGACCAGGCCGGTGAGCAGCATCCCGACCATCACGATGATGAAGCCGTAGGTGGGGATCGCGAAGGCGGTGCCGGACTCCCGCAGGCCGCGCAGGTTGACCGCGGTGAGCAGCACCACGGCGCAGACCGCGATCAGCACCTTGTGGGTGGCCACGTACGGCACCACCGAGCCCAGGTTGGCCACGCCGGAGGAGACCGAGACGGCGACCGTCAGCACGTAGTCGACCAGCAGGGCACTGGCCACCCCCACGCCGGCGCGGGGGCCCAGGTTGACGGTGGCGACCTCGTAGTCGCCGCCGCCCGAGGGGTAGGCGTGCACGTTCTGCCGGTAGCTGGCGACGACGGTGAGCATCACCACCACGACCGCCAGGGCGATCCACGGCGAGAAGAAGAACGCCGAGGCGCCCGCGATGGAGAGGGTCAGCAGGATCTCGTCCGGCGCGTACGCCACGCTGGAGAGCGCGTCGGACGCGAAGACGGGCAGCGCGATGCGCTTGGGCAGCAACGTGTGCTTGAGCCGGTCGGACCGGAACGGTCGACCGAGGAGCAGCCGCTTCAGCAGCGAGGTGGGTCTGGCCACAACCGCCAAGAGTACGACCACCCGGGCGGTGGCCGCGGGGTGGCCGAGCACGCGGCCGCGCACCGGCGGGGTACCGTCGGTCCCCGCCCCCGCCGGCGGCATGGCAGGCTCGCAGACGGCACGCTCACCGGTCGGGCGGTTGCGCACCTTGAGGAGGGACGCGGTGCATGTCGTGATCATGGGTTGTGGCCGGGTCGGCTCGACCCTCGCCCACAGCCTGGAGTCCCGGGGTCACTCGGTCGCGGTGATCGACCACGACTCGGACGCCTTCCGCCGGCTCGGCCCCGAGTTCGCCGGCATCACGGTCACGGGCGCCGGTTTCGACGGCGAGGTGCTCCGGCAGGCCGGCATCGAGCGGGCGGACGCCTTCGCGGCGGTCTCCAGCGGCGACAACTCCAACATCATCTCGGCCCGGCTGGCCCGCGAGACGTTCGGCGTGTCCCGCGTCGCGGCCCGCATCTACGACCAGCGCCGGGCCCAGGTCTACGAGCGCCTCGGCATCCCGACCGTGGCGACCGTCCGGTGGACCGCCGACCGGATGCTGCGGCACCTGGTGCCGGAGGGGAACGTGGAGATCTTCCGCGACCCGACGAGCACGGTGTCGATCGTCGAGGTGCCCGTGCACAAGGACTGGGTCGGCCGGTCGTTGCGCACCCTGGAGGAGGCGACGGGAGCCCGGGTGGCCTACCTGATCCGCTTCGGCATCGGGACGCTGCCGACCGTCTCCAGCGTCGTGCAGGAGGGTGACCAGATCTTCATGCTGGTCACCGACGACATCGCGGGGTCGGTCACGTCGGTGGCGGCGACGCCGCCGGAAGGAGGGCTCTGAGCATGCGCATCGCCATCGCCGGCGCCGGCAACGTGGGCCGCTCGATCGCCCAGGAGCTGATCGACAACGGCCACCAGGTGATGTTGATCGAGCGCCAGCCCAAGATGCTGCGGCCCGACCGGGTGCCGGCCGCGGAGTGGGTGCTGGCCGACGCGTGCGAGCTGGCCAGCCTGGAGGAGGCCAACCTCGCCGGCTGCGACGTGGTGGTCGCGGCCACCGGCGACGACAAGGTCAACCTGGTGGTCTCCCTGCTGGCCAAGACCGAGTTCGCGGTGCCCCGGGTGGTGGCCCGCGTCAACCGCGCCGAGAACGAGTGGCTCTTCACCGAGCAGTGGGGCGTCGACGTCGCGGTGAGCAAGCCGCGGGTGATGGCCGCCCTGGTCGAGGAGGCGGTCACCGTCGGCGACCTGGTCCGGCTGATGACCTTCCGGCAGGGCGAGGCGAACCTCGTCGAGATCACCCTGCCGCCGACCGCGCCGTACGTCGGGCAGCCGCTGCACGCGGTGCCGCTGCCGCGCGACTCCGCGCTGGTGGCGATCCTGCGCGGCAAGCGGGTGCTGGTGCCCAGCCCGGACGACCCGCTGGAGGCCGGCGACGAGTTGATCTTCGTCTGCACCGCCGAGGTCGAGGACACCGTCCGCGCGGTGGTGCTCGGGCCCGACAGCGTGGAGCGCACCCGCGGGCAGCGCTGAGGGCGACGCCCGGCCCTGCGGCGGGCTGAGGGCTGAGCGCACCGCCCGGCCCCGCCCGCGCGGCGGGCTGAGGGCGGCCCCGCGCGGCGGGCTGAGGGCGGCCCTGGGAGGGGCGGTCGGCCGCGCGGCGAGCGCGGCGGTCAGCCGCCGGGCAGCGCCTCGGGCTGCGTCTCCCGGGTGACCCGCCGGACCGTCCAGACCGTGATCAGCAGCAGCAGCACGTACGGCGGGTAGCCCAGCGCCAGCCGCGCCACGCCGAGCGCCGTGTCCTGGTGGGCGAGGTAGAGCGCCGCCTGGACGCCCACCTTGGCCAGCCAGACCACGCCCCAGAGCACGGTCAGCCCGGTGAAGGTGCGCACCAGGCGCGGGTCGTCGCGCCACTCGGAACGGCCCTTGGCCACCAGCACCGACCAGATCCACCCCACCAGGGGCTGCCGGATCGCCGCCGAGACCAGCAGGGCCAGGCCGTAGCCGATGCCGTAGAGGATGCCGGGGAGGTAGAAGTCGCGCTCGTCGCCGGTGCGCCAGGCGATCGCCGCGCCGACGGCGATGCCGACGAGCCCGTTGACCGCGTGCCGCACCGGCCGCCGCTGGGCCAGCCGGAGCCCGGCGATCACCAGCGCCACCGCCACCGCGGCGATCACGGCGGGCCGCAGCTCGCCGACGATGTTGGCCACCACGAAGACGACGACCGGGATGCTGGACTCGACGAGGCCGCGCCAGCCGCCGAGCTGGTCGGCCATCTGCTCGGCGAGGGTGGGCAGCTGCTCCTCGTCCTCCGGGCCGCTCTCCGGCTGGGCCGCCCGGTGCTGTCCGGTCGTCATCGCACGCCTTCCGTCCGCCGCGCCCACCGGGTCACTTCGGCGGTTCCAGCTCGTAGTACGGGTTGTAGATGACCTTGCGGTCGTCGCGCACGGCGACCCGCCCCCGGGCGGTCAGGTGCCGGCCCGGCTCGATGCCGGCGATGTGCCGCCGGCCCAGCCAGACCAGGGTGACCACGTCACTGCCGTCGTAGAGGTCCGCCTCCAGCGTGGGCAGGTTGGTGCGCGGGGTGTAGACCACCGTGCGCAGCCGCCCGGAGACCGAGACCACCTGGCCGCGCATGCACTGCCCGGCCGGCACGCCACCGTGCTCGGCGCTCTCCCGGAGCAGCTCCTGCGCCTCGATCTCCGCCTCGCTCGCCGTGAGCCGGCGCAGCATCCGGCGCAACGAGCCCCGGTCCTCGTCGGTCGACATGACCTCCGCGTCACCCTCTCCACGCTGGCCGGCAGGTGCCGGCTCGGGCCAGGCGCCCGGCGACGCCGGGACCGTCCCGCCAGCGTACGCCGACGGGGCCGGCCCCGGCTCCTGCGGTGACTCCGGTCAGGCCTCGCGGGGCCCGGGAGCGGGGTTGCCGCCCTGGGCCGACGCGCCGGCGCCGGCCTGGTCGGCGACGTCGCGGGGCAGGCGCAGCGGCAGCGGCTCGCGCACCGGCTTCGCCTCCTGGCCCCGGTCGACCACGAGCCCGTCGAGGCACTCGGCGAGCGGCCCGGCGGCGGCCGGGTTCGTCGCCGCCGCACCCTGGTAGACGCCGCGGACCATCCAGCGCGGCCCGTCGATGCCGACGAAGCGCAGGTCGGTGATGCCGTCCGGAGTGCGCACCCGGGCGTGCAGCTCCGTGCCGTACTCGCCCTGGACCTCCTGGGCCGCCGCGCCGTCGTTGAACAACGACTGGCGGATCTCCTCGCGCACCTCGTCCCAGATGCCCTCGGAGCGCGGCGCGGCGAAGACGCCGAGCTGGAGCGCGTTCTCGCCGTGCACCAGCACGACCTGCTGGATCACGCCCTCCGGGTCGGCCTGCACCCGCACCTCGACGTCGCGCACCGCCGGGATCTGCAGGCTGCCCAGGTCGAGCCGCGGCACGTCGGAGGGTGCCTCCGAGACGTCGTACGGGCCGCGCGCCGGCGCCGCCGGCCCGGGAGAGTCGAGGACCTCGGTCGTCCGCTCGTCACGAGCGTTCCGTCGGGCATCGTCCCGCTTACGGGAGAAGATCACTGCGCCAACCCTCCGCTGTTCGCACTCACCCTGCCACCTCTTCTTCCGTCCGTCCGCCCGCCCGGTGCGGCTCGTCCCGCCGGCCGGCGGGCACGCCCGGCGCCGGCACGTCCGCCGGGGACGCCACCAGGCCGGCGTGTCCGCCGGTGGAGCCGTGCCCGCCGGTCCCGCGCCGGGACGCGGGCAGCTCGGCCACCGGCTGGAAATCCGCCCGCGCCACCCGCTGGACAACGAGCTGGGCGATCCGATCGCCACGGGAGATCTTCGCCGGCACCTCCCGATCATGATTGATCAGGTTGACCAGGATCTCACCCCGGTAGCCGGCGTCGACCGTACCGGGCGCGTTGAGCACCGTCACGCCGAGTCGGGCCGCGAGCCCCGAACGGGGGTGGACCAGACCCACGTAGCCCTCGGGCAACGCGATGGCCACGCCGGTCGGGACCAGGGCCCGGCCGCCGGGCGGCAGCTCGACGTCCGCGGCGGCCACCAGGTCGGCCCCGGCGTCACCGGGATGGGCGTACGCCGGCAGCGGCAGCTCCGGGTCGAGCTGCCGTACGGGCACGGGTACGACGTCGGTCACGGTTCCCCTCTTCCGTCCGGTTCGTGGGGTGACCCTGACATCCTGCCGGTTCCGCCGGCCGCCGTGCGCCGTACCCTGGCAGGAGTGAGCATGTCGCCGTCCTCGTCGTCCCCGGCGCCGCCCGTCGCGGCGCCCCCGGAGCACACCGAGCGGCTCAGCCTGCCCTGGTGGCTGTGGCTGGGCGGGCTGGCCGCGGCCGCGCTGCTGGCCGTGGAGCTGTGGATGGGCGCGCCCGGCGTGCGGGCCTGGCTGCCGTTCGCGGTGCTGCTGCCGGCGGCCGTCGCCGGCATGGCCTGGCTGGGCCGGATCCGGATCGCGGTACGCGACGGCGAGCTGCGGGTCGACGACGCCCGCCTGCCGGTCCGGTACGTCGCCGACGTCGTCCCGCTGGACGCCGCCGGCCGGCGCGAGGTGCTCGGCGTCGGGTCCGACCCGCTGGCGTTCGTGGTGCAGCGGCCGTGGGTCCCGGGCGCCGTCCAGGTGGTGCTCGACGACCCGGCCGACCCCACCCCGTTCTGGGTGGTCAGCACCCGCCACCCCGTCGAGCTGGCCGAGGCGGTCCTGGCCGCCCGCGACGCCGCCCGCCCCTGAGCCACCGCGCCCGTCGCGGTCCTGGGCGGTCAGGCGCTGCCGCCGGGCAGGGCCGGTCGGCCGCCGGGCAGGGCGGCCGACTGACGGCGCAGCTCGCCGCGCAGCTGGTCGGCCATCGTCCGGGTGGCCCGGCGGTTGAGGTAGCTCGCCACCGCCGCCCCGGTGAGGAAGGGGCCGAGCGTGGTCAGGTTGCGGCCGAAGCGCTTGAGCAGCATGTCCCGCAGTTCCTTGCGGGCGGCGGTGCCGAGCACCGCGCCCACCCCGACCCCGGGCATCATCGGGTTGATCCCGCGCTGGCCGGCCCAGGACTGCACCAGCGCGACCGCCCGCTGGGTACCGCCGGTCGGCACCGGCACCCCGTAGACCTCGTGCAGCTCGCCGATGAGCTTGAGCTCGACGGCGACCACGGCGACCGTCTCGGCGGCCAGCAGGACCGGCGCGGAGAGCAGGGCCGGGGCGACCGCCCACTCGACCGCGGCGACGCCCCCGCCCGCGGCGCCGATCCCCGCCGTCGTCCGCGCGGCGTTGCGGACCAGCCGCTCGGCCAGCGCCTCGCCCTCCAGCCCGTCGAAGTGGCGGCGCAGGGTGGCCAGGTCGCGTACGGGCACGTGCGGGGCGATCTCGGCGACCGTGTCGGCCATCCAACGGACGGCTCTGCGCGGCTTGAACAGGTCACCCAGCCCGCGCGCCCGCGCCTGACCGGCGAGCCGGCCGAGCAGTTGCCGCCGGCGCGACGTGCCGATGTCGTCGGCGGTCAGCGCGGCGACGGTGGCACCGAGCTCGTCGTCGGCGCCCGACCCGGACACGCCGCCGTCGCCGGTGCCTGGCTCGGACACAGCGCCGTCGCCCGGCCCGGGCACGCGGTCCTCACCCGCACCCGGCTGTGGCCCGGCGCCGTCACCCGCGCCCGGCCGGTGCACGGCGTCGTCGGCCGGGCCCGGGGCGCGGTCGGGCACGTCCTCGGCGCGGGTGGTGTCCGCGCCCCGCGACTCGCTCCGCTCACTCATGGGTCGACCTCCCGGATGGACTGACGCCGATGTGGCGGTCACCCGTCACGAGTCAAGCAGGTCCCCCGACGTACCGCACGGCGACTCGGGCAGCGGCGGCCCCGCGATGGAGCCGCCGCTGGAGCGGGCGTGGCGTCAGACGCACTCGCGGCAGATCAGCTCGCCGTTGCGCTCGACCGCCAACTGACTGCGGTGGTGCACCAGGAAGCACCGGGCGCACCGGAACTCGTCCTGCTGCATCGGCAGCACCTTGACGGTGAGCTCCTCGTCGGCCAGGTCGGCGCCGGGCAGCTCGAAGCTCTCGGCCACCTCGGCCTCGTCGACGTCCACGGCGCCGGACTGTGAGTCGACGCGCCGAGCCTTGAGCTCTTCCAGGCTGTCCTCGCCGAGGTCGACCTCGTCGCGACGCGGAGCGTCGTAGTCGGTGGCCATCGGTTTCACTCTCCCATATCGATGTTGTCGCTTCCGGTTGTAACGCCGGACGACGCTGTTTCGGTTCCGCTGGCCGGCCACCACTTGTGTCGGTCACCCGACCCGAAGACAGCACGGACGGAGACCCCCCGGAGGAACCCCCAGCGAGCGCGGAACCATACCCCCCCTTTGGGCGAGGCATGTATACCGCCCTCGTGGCTGAGATGTACGCCCCCGCACGCGAAGTTGTTCCCAATGTGACTCAGGCGACACGAAGATAGGGGTAGTAGTACCCGGTTCCCGGATGGCGCGCCGGCATGTCGGACTGTTTCCACGCGACGGTCGGACAACCGTTAACCTCAGCGGCGTACTCGACGGCCGGCGGGGCGGCCCGACCGCCGACGGCCGCCGCCACCCACCACTGTCCGGGGAGCGCCCTGATGAGCTTTGCGCGAGTGCGAGCACTCGTTGTCGTCGGCCTGCTGGCGGTGCTGGCCCTGGTCTTCGTGGTGGTCGCGCTGGTACGCGACACCCAGGGCGAGGCCAGTCTCGCCGGAGGATGCCCGGAGGGCTGGCCACTCGCCGACGTGACCCTGCGCGAGCCCAAGGACGTCAAGATCAATGTGTTCAACGGCACCGACCGGATCGGCCTGGCCGGCGCCATCGCCGACGACTTCCGCAACCGCAAGTTCCAGGTGAAGAAGACCGCCGACGAGAAGAAGCAGATCGACGACGTCGCCGTGCTGCGCTACGGCCCGAAGGGCGTCGGCTCGGCGCACCTGCTGCGGGCGTACTTCCTCGACGAGGCCGAGTACGAGTACGACGCCAAGCGCACCGACGACGTGGTCGACGTGGTGCTCGGCAGCGGCTTCCAGCAGCTGGCCACCACCACCGAGGTCAACCAGTCCCTGGCCGACCTCGGGCCGCCGCAGGCGCACGACGGCTCCTGCCCGATGCGCGGGGACTGACCGGAGGCGGCGTACCCGTCCGGCCGCGCGGCGCCCCCGCGCGGCCGGAGGCCTCCGGCCCGCCTCGCGCGGCGCCCACGCACGGGTCGTACGTTCCGGCTCCGTCCGCTCGCAGAGA
>NZ_JBSGDY010000131.1:0-18332 GCF_053602615.1 Micromonospora sp. NPDC004336 | reverse complement strand
GGTCCGGACGGCGCGCCCCCGCCCCCGGCCGGTGCGGACGGTCCGCGACGGGTGGCGGACGGTCCCGACCACGCGCGGCGGTCCCCGGCCGGTCCGGGCGAGGCGGGACCGGCCCCCGAGCGGTCGGGTGACGACGGCGACGCGGAGGAGCCCGACCGGCCGAGGACGCTGCCGGTGAGCCGGCCGCCCCGCGCGCTCACCCTGCCGGCGCTGGTGGCGGAGCTGCGTACCGCCGTCAGCGACCCCGCCGCCCCGTACGCCCGGCGGCAGGCCGCGGCGGCCGAGCTGGCCCGCCTCGCCGCCGCCGGGGTGGCCGGCGCGCACCCGGACGACTGGTGGGGGCTGCGGCAGCTCTCCGACGACCGCCCGCTGGTCGAGGAGGGGGAGCCGGTCCGGGTCACCCCGTCGGCGATGGAGAGCGCGCTGCGGTGCAGCCTGCGCTGGCTGCTGGAGCGGCACGGCGGCAGCGCCCCGGCCAGCGCCGCCCAGGGCGTCGGCAACCTGGTGCACGCCGCCGCGATGCTCGCCGAGGACGCGAGCGTCGACCGGGGCGCGCTGCTGGACTACGTGGCGGCCCGGTTCGACGCGATCGAGCTGGCCGCCCGGTGGATGGTGGGTCCCGAGCGGGCCCGCGCCGAGGCGATGGTCGACAAGCTGCTGCGCTGGCTCGCGGCCAACCCGCGCCGGCTGCTCGCCATCGAGCACGAGTTCGCGGTCCGCCTGGACGACCCGCACCACCCGGTCGAGCTGGCCGGCCGGGTGGACCGGCTGGAGGTCGACGCCGACGGCCGGCTGGTCGTGATCGACCTGAAGACCGGCAAGTCCACCGCGGTCACCGCGAACGACCTCGCCGAGCATCCGCAGCTCGGCGCCTACCAGGCGGCGGTGGAGGCAGGGGCGTTCGCCGAGTTCGGCGACGAGTCCGGCGGGGCGGCGCTGGTGCAGCTCGGCACCGGGGCCAAGGACGCGAAGGAGCAGGGCCAAGCGCCGGCCGGGAAGGGCCCGGAGGCCGGCTGGGCGACCGCGCTGGTGCGGCGCACCGCCGATACGATGGCCGCCGCCACCTTCGCCGCGGTCGCCAACTCGAAGTGCCGGGTCTGCCCGGTGCGGACGAGCTGCCCGGTGTCCGGGCAGGGTCGCCAGGTGGTCGAGCCCCCGACCACCCGTCCGCCGGAGCACCCGTGAGCGCGAGGAGTGAGCTTGCGAGCCCCGCAGTCGCGAACTGAGGCTGTGCCGTGACGCAGCCCGCCCTGTTCGGCACGGCGACCCCGGCACCACGGGCGGCGGACGCCGGCCCCCGGTACACGCCGGTGGAGCTGGCGAAGCTGCTGCGGCTGCCGGCGCCCACCCGCGAACAGGCGGCCATCATCGCCGCCCCGGTGGAGCCGCTGCTGGTGGTCGCCGGCGCCGGGTCCGGCAAGACCGAGACGATGGCCGCCCGGGTGGTCTGGCTGGTCGCCAACTCGTACGTGCGACCGGAGCAGGTGCTCGGGCTCACCTTCACCCGCAAGGCCGCCGGTGAGCTGGCGCACCGGGTGCGTACCCGGCTGGACCAGCTGGTGCGGCGGCTCGGGCGGCGGGGGCGGGATCCGCTCGACGACCCGCTGGCCGGTGAGCCGACCGTCTCCACCTACCACTCGTACGCGGGCCGGATCGTCACCGAGCACGGACTGCGGGCCGGCTACGAGCCGTCCACCCGGCTGCTCACCGAGGCGTCCCGCTGGCAACTGGTCGACCTGCTGGTGCGCAACTACGACGGCGACATGTCCGAGGTGGACCGGATGCCGAGCACGGTCACCGACGCGGTGCTGGCGCTCGCGGGCGAGCTGGACGAGCACCTGGTCGACCCGGACGAGCTGGCCGCCTGGACGGGCCGGTTCTTCGCCGAGGTGCAGGCGCGGCCCGGCCGGGTCTACGCCGACGTGCGCAGGTCGCTCGCCCTCCAGCAGACCCGGCTGAAGCTGCTCCCGCTGGTGCGCGCGTACGCCCGGCGCAAGGAGGACTTCGAGGCGATGGACTTCGCCGACCAGCTCGCCCGGGCGGCCCGGGTGGCCCGGGACCACCCCGGGGTCGGCGAGATCGAGCGGGACCGCTTCCGGGTGGTGCTGCTGGACGAGTACCAGGACACCAGCCACGCCCAGGTCGTGCTGCTCAACGCGCTCTTCGGCGGGGGGCACCCGGTCACGGCGGTCGGCGACCCGTGCCAGTCGATCTACGGCTGGCGTGGCGCCAGCGCCGGCACCCTGGACCGCTTCCCCACGGAGTTCGCCCGCGCCGGCGGCGCGCCGGCCGAGGTGCTGAGCCTCACCACGAGCTGGCGCAACCGGCCGGAGATCCTCGGCGTGGCCAACGCCCTGGCCACGCCGCTGCGGGCCGCCGGGGCCCGGGTGCCGGAGCTGCACGCCGCGATGAGCGTGAAGGACCCGGTGCCGCACCGCAGCGCCCGCGGCGCCGCCGGCGGCACCGTCCACTGCGCCCTGCTCCCGACGTACGCCGACGAGGCCGACTGGATCGCCGACAGCGTGCTGCACGCCTGGCGTGGGGCGGCCGGGATGCCCGGGGCGCTGCCCGAGCACATCCCGGTGCAGCTGCGCCCCACCACGGCCGTGCTCGTGCGGCTGCGCAGCCAGATCCCGGCGATCGAGTCGGCGCTGCGCGAGCGCGGGCTGCCCGTCGAGGTGGTGGGCCTGGGCGGTCTGCTGGACACCCCCGAGGTGCGGGACGTGGTGTGCACGCTGCGGGTGCTGGCCGACCCGACGGACGGGGCCGCGCTGCTGCGGCTGCTCACCGGGGCGCGCTGGCGGATCGGCCCCCGCGACCTGGTGGCCCTGCACCGCCGGGCGAAGGCCATCGCCGCGGCCCGGCGCAGGCTCGCCGACGACGGCACCCCGGAGATCACGCCGGACCTGCTCGACGAGGCCACCCTGGTCGAGGCGCTGGCCGACCTCGGCCCGGCACAGGCGTACTCGGCGGAGGGCTACGCCCGGCTGCGGGCGTACGCCCGGGAGCTGGGCCTGCTGCGCTACCGGCTGGACCAGTCCCTGCCGGAGCTGATCGCGGACATCGAGCGGACGATCGGCCTGGACGTGGAGGTGGCGGTGCGGGCCGGCCGGGACGGGGCCGGCGACGCCGGGCTGGCCCGGGGCCACCTGGACGCGCTCGGCGACGTCGCGGCCCGGTTCAGCGGTGAGACGCCGGGCGCCACCCTGTCGGGGTTCCTGGCCTATCTGGCCGCCGCCGAGGACGAGGAGCGCGGCCTCAGCCCGGGCGAGGTGGAGGTGGTCGAGGGCGCGGTGCAGATCCTCACCGCGCACGCCGCGAAGGGCCTGGAGTGGGACGTGGTCGCGGTGGCCGGCCTCAGCCGGGGCGTGTGGCCGGGGCCGGTGCGCAACTCCGACCACTGGCTGGGCGGGCTCGGCGTGCTGCCGTTCCCGCTGCGCGGCGACGCCGACGGGCTGCCCGAGCTGGGGCTGGACGAGGCCGAGGACCAGCGGGGGGTGGCCCGGGCGCTGGAGGACTTCACCGACTCCTGGCGGGCGCACGACGAGCGGGAGGAGCGCCGGCTGGCGTACGTGGCGGTGACCCGTCCCCGGCGGTTGCTGCTCTGCTCCGGCCACTGGTGGGGGGAGGGCACGAAGCGGCCGCGCGGCCCGTCGGTGCTGCTGCGCGAGGTGCACGACGCCTGCCTGGACGGCGGCGCGGGGCATCTGGTCGACGAGTGGGCGCCCGAACCGCCGGGTGACGCGGTCAACCCGACCACCGAGGTGGTGCTGCGCGCCGAGTGGCCGGCCGACCCGCTGGGTGCCCGCCGCCCGGCGCTGGCCGAGGCGGCCGCGCTCGTCCGCCGCTTCCTCACCGACGGCGACACCGCCCGCCGCCCGGTGCCGGCCGATGACGCCGCCCGCCGCCCGGTGCCGACCGATGACGACACCCATCGCCCGGTGCCGGCCGATGCTGCCGCCCGCCGCCTGGTGCCGGCCGATGATGCCGTGCGCCGCCCGGTGTCGGCCGGTGACGCCGCCGGTGGTTCGGCCTCCGGTAGCGGGGGCGCGGCCGGCGCAGCGCGGCCGGCGGACGCGGTACGCCCGACCGACGCGGAACGACCGGCGGACGTGACCGACGGCGGGGGCGGGGTCGATCCGCTGGCCGGCGATCCCGACGTCGCGCGGTGGCGGCGGGAGGCCGACCTGCTGCTCGCCGAGCGGGCCGAGCTGACCCGGCAGACCGGCGCGGTCGAGGTGGCCCTGCCCGGGCAGCTCTCGGTGACCCAACTGGTGGCGCTGCGCCGGGACCCGGACGCGCTGGCCCGGGCGCTGCGCCGCCCGGTTCCCACCGAGCCGAGCCCGTACGCCCGCCGGGGCACCGCCTTCCACACCTGGCTGGAGCAGCGGTTCGGCGCCGACCGGCTGCTCGACCTGGACGAGCTGCCCGGCGCGGCCGACGCCGACGCCGCGCCCGACGAGGCGCTGGCCGAGCTCCAGGAGCGCTTCCTGGCCAGCGAGTGGGCCGACCGGGTGCCGGTCGAGGTGGAGGTGCCCTTCGCCACGGTCGTCGCGGGGGTGGTGGTGCGGGGCCGGATGGACGCCGTCTTCGCCCGCCCCGGCGGGCGCTTCGACGTGGTCGACTGGAAGACCGGCGGGCAGCCCGCCGGCCCGGCCGCCGACGTGGCCGCCGTGCAGCTCGCGGTCTACCGGCTGGCCTGGGCGGAGCTGGCCGGGGTGCCGGTGGAGCGGGTCGGCGCGGCGTTCCACTACGTGCGCGACGGCGTCACGGTGCGCCCGGCGGACCTGCTCGACGCCGACGGGCTGACCGCGTTGATCACTTCGCTGCCGGAAAATCCGGCAGACGGTGGCCATCCGGCGAATCCGTGATAGGTTGGTGGCGTTGCAGTTATGGTTCCCAGAGACTCTGTGTGCGCCTGGAGGATTGTGGCCCAGGCGCTCTTTGTTGTGTCCGGAGTTCTCCGGGCGGGGCGACCAGAAGCGACAAGCGAGCCAGGCAGTTCCGCGTGGCGCGCTCCTCTTCGAGCCCACAACAGGTGTGGGTTCGACGTTCCGTCAAGGAGACGAAACAAAAATGGCTATTGGCACCGTCAAGTGGTTCAACGCTGACAAGGGCTTCGGCTTCATCACCCCGGACGGCGGCGGCGCCGACGTCTTCGCCCACTTCTCGGCGATCCAGTCCTCCGGCTACCGGAGCCTGGACGAGAACCAGCGGGTCGAGTTCGAGGTGACCCAGGGCCAGAAGGGCCCGCAGGCGGAGAACATCCGCCCGCTCTGATCTTCGGATCTCCACGTAACACCCACCGCGCCCTCCGGGTGTGGTGACGGGACCGGCCCGCCCCCGCCGTCGACCTGCGTACGCAGGCGGCGACGCGTGGCGGCGGGCCGGCCCGTACCCCTTTCGGTTCGTGCTTGTGAGTCATCCGCGGCTGGCCCGCCGGTGACAGCGCCGCCTCCGGCGCCCTCCCTCGACACGTGCCGCGTCGAGGAAGGCTTCCGCATGACCACCGTCGTTCCGTCGTTCGCCCATACCGGGCTGGCCCCGGCGCTCCTCGCCGAGCTGGCCGCCCAGGGCATCACAGAGCCGTTCCCGATCCAGTCGGCCACCCTGCCGGACTCGCTCGCCGGTCGGGACGTGCTCGGCCGGGGCCGCACCGGCTCCGGCAAGACCCTCGCCTTCGGGCTTCCCGTGCTGTCCCGCACCGCCGGCCGCCGCGCCCGCCCGGGCCGCCCGCTGGCCCTGGTGCTGGTGCCGACCCGGGAACTGGCCCAGCAGGTCACCACCGCGCTCGACCCGTACGCGCGGGCCCTCGGCCTGCGCTGTGCCACCGTCGTCGGCGGCCTGTCGCTGCAACGCCAGGCGGACGCCCTGCGTGCGGGCGCCGAGCTGGTGGTGGCCACCCCGGGGCGGCTGCACGACTTGATCAACCGCGGCGACGCCCGGCTGGACCAGGTCGCGATCACCGTGCTCGACGAGGCCGACCAGATGGCCGACATGGGCTTCCTGCCGCAGGTCACGAAGCTGCTGGAGCAGGTCGCCCCCGACGGGCAGCGGATGCTCTTCTCGGCCACCCTGGACGGCGGCGTGGACCGGCTGGTCCGCCGCTTCCTCACCGACCCGGTCTCGCACTCGGTCGACCCGGGCACCGCCACCGTCACCGCGATGACCCACCACGTGCTGCACGTCGACGCGGCGGACAAGCCGGCCGCGCTGACCCAGATCGCCGCCCGCGAGGGCCGCACGATCCTGTTCATGGGCACCAAGCACCGCGCCGACCGGGTCGCCCGCCAGTTGCTGGCCAAGGGCGTACGCGCGGCGGCGCTGCACGGCGGCAAGTCGCAGCCGCAGCGCACCCGGATCCTGGAGCAGTTCCGCAACGGGCAGGTGACCGCGCTGGTCGCCACCGACGTGGCGGCCCGGGGCATCCACGTCGACGGGCTCGACCTGGTGGTCAACGTGGACCCGCCGACCGAGGCGAAGGATTACCTGCACCGGGGTGGGCGTACCGCCCGGGCGGGGGAGTCGGGCACCGTGGTCACGCTGGTCCTGCCGGAGCAGCGCCGCGACGTGTCCCGGCTGATGGCCACCGCCGGCATCCGCCCCGAGTCCGTCCAGGTGCGCCCCGGCGACGAGGCGCTGGCCCGGGTGACCGGTGCCCGGGAGCCGTCCGGCGTGCCGGTGACGATCGCGCCGCCCCCGCCGCAGCCCGCCGCGTCGGCCGCCGGGCGGTCGGGCGGTCGCGCCGGCGAGGGCGGCCGGGCTCCGCACCGCGCCTCGGGCCGGCCCCGCCGCTCCCGGCGTCCCCGTCCGCCCCGCGAGTCCTGACACCCGCCCTTTCCCGTGTCCCGTCCGGTCCAGCCGGGCGCGCGCCGTCGCCGTGTCGGGCCGTCACCGGATGTGAGGCGGTCGCGCCGCGCTCGCGGCTGAGTCCGTAATCAGCAGACATTGCGTCCGATCGGCGACTGTTCCGTCGGTCGGACGTGGTGGAGGCTGGGGCGGGGGGAAGACCCGGGCGGAACCGCCCGGCGCAGGAGGGGTGACCATGGCGGGTGACGTCGGCTCGGGCGCGGTGCGTGAACTGCTGCTGGTGTTCGCGGTCGCGGTCGCCGGACTGCTGCTCGCCATGGTCGCGGCCTTCACACCGTGGCACGCCACCCCGGACGGGGCGGCGCCGGCCGCACCGGTCGAGCTACGCAGCCCGACCGGGGGCCCGACCACCATCGCCGGCTGAGTCCGGCGCGGCCGGGCCGACCGGGGCCCGACCATCGTCGTCGACTGAGTCCGGCGCGGCCGGGCCGACCGGGGCCCGACCATCGTCGCCGACCGAGTCCGGCGCGGCCGGGCCGACCGGGTCCGACCACCATGCCGGGCTGATCCGCGCGGCCGGGCCGACCGGGGCCCGACGGTCAGCGGGTGGGGGTCTGTCCCGCACCGGACGCCGGTCGCCCCGCGCCCAGCAGGTCGTCGAGGGTGGTCCCGTCGACCACCAGGGCGACCGCCCCGTGCACCGCGAGCCAGACGTCCCGCAGGCCGGACGCCGCTCCCTGGTAGCCCGCCCGATCGGCCGGCAGCCCGCGGACGGTCGTCAGGGATCCGCCGACCGCGCGGAGCACGTCGCCGACGCTGATGTCGGTGGCGGGCCGGGCGAGGGTGTAGCCGCCGTCCGTGCCGCGGTGGCTGAGCAGCAGGCCGGCCCGGCGCAGGTCGACCAGGATGCCCTGGAGGAAGCTCAGCGGGATGTCCTGGCTCCCGGCCAGGGTCGCGGCCTTGACCAGCCCGCCGCCGCCGACCGGATCGGCGGCGGCGACGGCGAGCATGGCCCGGAGCGCGTAGTCGCTGCGCGCGGAGACGTACACGTCACTGCCCCGCCTGGTCCAGCACGCCCCAGCGGCGTCGGATCGCCTTGTCCGCCGCCCCGAACGCGGCGTCGACCACCAGGCCGAGCACCAGGATCACGATCATGGTGGAGATCAGCCAGGGCGAGTCGGACAGTTCCCGGGAGTAGGTCAGCTGCGCGCCCAGCGAGGTCTGCGAGATGCCGACCACGATCAGCTCGCCGGCCATCAGGCTGCGCCAGGAGAACGCCCAGCCCTGCTTGAGACCGGCCACGATGGCCGGCAGCGCGGCGGGCGCGATGACGTACCGGTACAGGTTGAGCCCTCGCGCGCCGAGGTTGCGGCCGGCGCGCAGCAGCAGCGGGGGCACGTAGTCCACGCCGGCGATCACGCCGTTGGCGATGGACGGCGCGGCACCGAGCACCACCACGAAGAAGATCGCCTTCTCGCTCAGCTCGAAGAGCAGGATCGCCAGCGGGAACCACGCGATCGACGGCATGGTCTGGAGCGCGGTGATCATCGACCCGATCGCGGCCCGCAGGATCCGCGACCGGGCCACCGCGAGGCCGAGCAGCAGCCCCACGGCGACCGAGAAGAGGTAGCCGACGGCCGCCCGGCGCAGCGTCGTGGCGAGGCCGTCCCAGAGCTGGACGCCGCTGAGCTGCCGGAGCAGTTCCTGGCCCACGGCGGCCGGGCCGGGCAGGGCGTACCCGGGTTTCCAACCCGTCCAGACCACCACCTGCCAGGCGCCGAGGGCGATGCCGAGCGCGGCCAGCTTCGGCCAGGTCGCGGCCCAGAGCCGGGCGGCCCGTGGGCGGCTCTCCGCCCGGCCGGCCAGCTCCAGGGCGTCGAGCCCCGAGATCTCCGCGTCGGTACGCGGAACGGCGGCGAGGGTGTCACCGGCCATGGCGGCCCACCTCCGTACGCAGGCGGTCGGTGACCTCGGCGGCGACCGCGGCGACCTCCGGGGAGTCGATGCGGCGCGGCCGGGGAACGTCGACCGGGGTGGACCAGATGATCCGGCCGGGCCGGCTGGAGAGCAGGATGATCCGGTCGGCGAGGCGGGCGGCCTCCCGGACGTTGTGCGTCACGAAGAGCACGGTGAGCCGCCGTTCGGCCCAGATCCGTTCCAGCTCGTCGTGCAGGATGTCCCGGGTCATCGCGTCCAGCGCGCCGAACGGCTCGTCCATCAGCAGCACCGGGGTGTCCAGGGCGAGGGTGCGGGCCAGCGCCACCCGCTGACGCATGCCGCCGGAGAGCTCGTGCGGGCGTTTGCGACCGAAGTCGGCCAGGTGCACGGTGCCGAGCAGCTCGGCGACCCGCTCCCGGCGCGCGGCCCGGGGCAGCCCGCGCAGCTTCAACGGCACCTCGACGTTGCCCTCGACGGTCAGCCACGGGAAGAGGGCCGGCTCCTGGAACATCAGCCCCGGCTCGACCCCCTCGTCGAGGTCGATCCGCCCGCCGCTGGGGCGGTCGAGGCCGGCGACGAGGTTGAGCAGCGTGCTCTTGCCGCAGCCGGAGGCGCCGACCAGGCAGACGAACTCGCCGGGGGCGACGTCGAGGGAGACCCCGTCCAGGGCCGGGACGGCGTTCGCCCCGCGCCCGTACACCTTGGTGACACCGTGCAGCGCGACCGGGCCGGTCGCGCTGCGTGGCGTCGTCGCGGTCGACGTCATGGTTGGACGACCTCGGTCTTGCCCTGGCCCTTCAGCACCTCGTTGAGGTGGCTCAGGTCGTAGAGGCCGTCGAGGCTGACCGGCTGGGTCAGCCCGACCGCGACGGCGTGGTCGAGCCCGGTCTTCAGCGACGAGGCGATGGGGTCGTTCGTGAACTCCAGCGTGGGCCAGGCCTGCTTGATCAGCTTGAGGTCCAGCGGCTTGCCGCTGATCTTGCCGATGTGGTCGGAGATGGCCTGCTGCGCCTCGTCGGGCCGGCCGTTGACGAACTCGTTGGCGGCGACCTGGCCCTCGACCAGCTTCCTGACCACGTCGGGGTGGGCCTTGAGGAACTTCGTGCTGACGATCAGGTTGGTGATGACGAACTTCCGGTCCGGCCAGAGGTCTCGCTCGTCGACCAGCACCTTGCCGCCGGCGTTGACCAGGCGGGAGACGAACGGCTCGGGCACCCAGGCGCCGTCGATGGCCCCGCTGCCGAACGTCTCCACCGTCTGGGCGTTCTCCTGGGGGATGATCTTCACGTCGCCGCCGCCCTCCTTGGTGGTGGCGAGGCCCTTCTCCTTGAGCCAGTGGCGGACGGCCACGTCCTGGGTGTTGCCGAGCTGCGGGGTCGCGATCTTCTTGCCCCGGAGCTGCTCGACGGTGGTGATCTCCGGCTTGACCACGAGCGCCACGCCGCCGGAGGCCGCGCCGGAGACGACCCGGACCGCCTCGCCCCGGGACTTCGAGAAGGCGTTCACGGTGGGGTTCGGGCCGATGTACGTGGCGTCGAGCGCGCCCGAGAAGATCGCCTCGATGGCGGCGGGGCCGGCGTTGAAGGTCTTCGTCTCCAGCTTGACGTCGCCGCCGAGCTTCTCGGCGAAGATGCCCTTCTCCACGCCGACCACCGCCGGCGCGTGGGTGATGTTGGGGAAGTAGCCCAGCCGGAGCGTCGTCGGGCCGGAGCCGCCACCCGCGCTCTCGCTGTCGTCGCCGCAGGCGGCGGCGGTGCCCAGGGTCGCCGCGCCGACGACGGCGAGGGTGGCCAGGGAGACCAGCCGACGCAGGGGGAGCCGTCTCATCGTCCATCCAATCCGCAGTATTCCTACTTAGTTGATAGGAAGAGTGGGTGAGGTTGTGAGCTGGCGTCAAGGGCCATCCACATGGCGGGACCGCCGTCCCGGCAATGTCGGCAACTCCTACTGATTGGATCGGTTTTGCGGTCCCGGCGCGCGGCGTCCCGGGCCTGCCGCCGGCGGGCCCGGCGGACGGCCGGGGGCGCCGGTCGGGGCGGCGGGGGAAAGGTCGACGGTGGCAGCGGCGCCGACGCGCTAGGGTCGATCACGTGCCGACGCGGAGAGCCAGAATTCCAGCGACGAAATACCCGGTCGAGCGGTTCACCCTCGACAACGGCCTACGGGTGGTCCTCACCCCCGACCGCAGCGCACCGGTGATCGGGGTCGCCGTCGTCTACGACGTCGGCATCCGCTCCGAGCCGGAGGGGCGCACCGGCTTCGCCCACCTCTTCGAGCACCTGATGTTCCAGGGCTCGGAGAACCTGGAGAAGCTGGCCCACTTCCGGCACGTGCAGGGCGCCGGCGGCACCTTCAACGGCTCCACCCACCACGACTACACCGACTACTTCGAGACGCTGCCGAGCAACGCCCTGGAACGGGCGCTGTTCCTGGAGGCCGACCGGATGCGCGGCCCCCGGCTGACCGAGGAGAACCTGCGCAACCAGGTCGACGTGGTCAAGGAGGAGATCCGGGTCAACGTGCTCAACCGGCCGTACGGCGGCTTCCCCTGGCTGACCCTGCCGCCGGTCATGTTCGACACCTTCCCGAACGCGCACGACGGCTACGGCTCCTTCGTCGACCTGGAGTCGGCCACCGTCGCCGACGCCGCCGACTTCTTCCGCCGCTACTACGCCAGCGGCAACGCGGTGCTCGCCGTCAGCGGCGACATCGACGTCGCCGAGGCGACCACGCTGATCGAGCGGCACTTCGGCGACGTGCCGGCCCGGCCCGCGCCGGAGCGGCCCGACTTCGCCGAGCCGGACCTGACCGCCGAGCGGCGCACCTCGTACACCGACAGGCTGGCCCCGCTGCCGGCGGTGGCCGGCGGCTGGCGGGTGCCCGACCCGATCACCGACTTCGCCGGCTACCTGCCGTACGTCGTGCTGGCCGAGGTGCTCACCGACGGCGACGCCTCCCGGCTGGTCGAACGGCTGGTCCAGCGCGACCGGGCGGTCACGAGCCTCGGCGGGTACGTCGGCTTCATGGGCGACCCGTTCGACGTGCGGGACCCGACGGCGCTGCTGCTCCAGGCGCACCTGCCGCCGGGCGGCGACGTCGACAAGGTGCTGCGCACCATCGACGAGGAGCTGGAGCGGCTGGCCACCGACGGGCTGACCGAGGGGGAGCTGGCCCGCACCCAGGCCCGGATGGCGACCCACCTGCTGCGCGACACCGACGCGGTGCTCTCCCGGGCGCTGCGGATGGCCGTGCTGGAGCAGCAGCGCGGCGAGCCGGGCCTGCTCAACGAGCTGCCCCGGCTGGTCGGCGAGGTCACCGAGGAACAGGTCCGCGCGGCCGCCGCCACCCTGCGCCCGGAGCGCCGGGCCGCCATCGAGGTCATCCCCGGAGGTGCCCGGTGAGTGCGAGGAGTGAGCTCGCGAGCCCCGCAGCCGCGAACGAGGGAGCACCGGTGAGCGCGAGGAGTGAGCTTGCGAGCCCCGCAGTCGCGAACGAAGGAAAACCGGTGAGCGCGAGGAGTGAGCTTGCGAGCCCCGCAGTCGCGAACGAAGGAAAACCGGTGAGTGCGAGGAGTGAGCTCGCGAGCCCCGCAGCCGCGAACGAAGGAAGACCTGTGAGTGCGACCGCACCGGCCGCGCCGCGGGCGCTGCCCCCGCTCGGCCCGAACCGCAGGCTCAAGCTGCCGAAGCAGGCCGAGCGCAGGCTGGGCAACGGGCTGACCGTGATCGCCGTACGCCGGCCGGCGGTCCCCCTGGTCGAGCTGCGGCTCTGGATGCCCTTCGGCCGGGGTCACCTGGCCCGGAGCGCGATGCTCGCGCAGACCCTGCTCTCCGGCACGGAGACGATGACCAGCGTGCAGCTCGCCGCCGAGTTGCAGAAGGTCGGCGGCGGGCTGTCCGCCGGGATCGACCCGGACCGGCTGATGCTCTCCGGCGCCGGCCTGGTCACCGGGCTCGACCGGATGCTGGAGATCCTCGCCGAGGTGCTCACCGGCGCGACCTATCCGAACGACGACGTGGCCACCGAGCGGGACCGGCTGGTCGACCGGATCCAGGTCGCGCAGAGCCAACCCGGGCACCTGGCCCGCACCGCCCTGCTCAAGCGGGTCTACGGCAAGCACCCGTACGCGGTGCAGACCCCCGACCCGGAGGCGGTCCGCGCGGTCCGGCCGGGCGCGCTGCGTACCCTGCACGCCCAGCGGGTGCATCCCGCCGACGCGGTGCTGGTGCTGGTCGGCGACGTGCAGCCGGAGCGGGCGCTGGACGCCGCCGAGAAGGCCCTGTCCGGGTGGAACGGCGCCGGGCACACCGCCGACCTGCCGCCCGCCCCGCCGCTGGAGCCCGGGCCGCTGCTGCTGGTCGACCGGCCGGGTTCGGTGCAGTCCTCGCTGCGGATCGCGTTGCCGGCGGTGCCCCGCACCCATCCCGACCACGCCGCGCTGCAGCTGGCCAACCTCCTCTTCGGCGGCTACTTCTCCTCCCGCTGGGTGGAGAACATCCGCGAGGACAAGGGCTACACGTACGGCCCGCACTCGCTCGTCGAGCACTCGGTGGCCGGGTCGGTGCTGGTCGCCGCCGCCGAGGTGGCCACCGAGGTCACCGGGCCGGCGCTGCTGGAGACGACGTACGAGCTGGGCCGGCTGGCCACCCTCCCGCCCGGGGAGGACGAGTTGGAGCAGGCCCGCCAGTACGCCCTCGGCACCCTCCAGCTCGGCATGTCCACCCAGGCCGGGCTGGCGTCGCTGACCAGCGCGTACGCCGGCAACGGGCTGCGCCTGGAGTTCCTGGCCGAGCACGCCGCCCGGCTGGCGAAGGCCACCGTGGCCGACGTGGCGGAGGCGGCGGCCCGCTACCTCGCCCCCGCCCTGGCGGTGACGGTGGTGCTGGGCGACGCCGAGCGGATCGCCCCCCAGTTGGCGACGCTCGCCCCGGTCGTAACGGAGCCGGCGCGGTCGTGAGCGGAGAGTCGGCGCCGCCGCTGGCCCGTGCCACCCTGGACCGGGCGGCGCACCGGCGCACCGATCCGGGGTGGCTGGCGCAGGCGTGGGCCGGGGCCCGGGTGCTGGTGCTCGACTCGGGCGACGAGGGCAGGTCGCTCGTGCGCTCCGACACCTCGCCGCCGACGCTCGTGCTGGTGGAGGCGGCCGACGTGCCGGGGGCGGGGTCGCCGATGTTCCTCGGCGTCGAGCCCGACGGGGTGCCGGTCTTCGCGGTGGACGGCCCGCTGCCCGCGGTGCCGGGGGCCCGGGCGGCGCACCTGCGCGAGGTCGGTCACCTGCTCGGCGACCGCGACGCGGGGCTGTTCACCACCGCGCTGGCGCTGGTCAACTGGCACCTGCGGCACCGCTACTCGTCGAGCACCGGCCGTCCCACCGTGGTCGACGAGGCCGGTTGGTCCCGCGTCGACGGGGCCGGGGAGCGGATCTGGCCGCGTACCGATCCCGCGATGATCGTGCTGGTGCACGACGGGGTGCCGGGCCCGGACGGGCGGTGCCTGCTCGGCAACAACGCCACCTGGCCGCGGACGCCCGGCCAGCGCCGCTTCTCCTGCCTCGCCGGCTACGTCGAGCCCGGGGAGTCGGCCGAGGCCGCCGTGCTGCGCGAGGTCCGCGAGGAGGTGGGCGTCCCGGTCGCCGACATCGCGTACGCGGGCAGCCAGGCGTGGCCGTTTCCCGGCTCGCTGATGCTGGGCTTCCTCGCCACCGCCGACCCGGAGCACCCGGTGCAGGTCGACCCGGCGGAGATCGCGTACGCGCGGTGGTTCAGCCGCCGGGAGATCGGGGCCGCCCTGGCGGGGCGCCCGGTCGACGTGGGCGGTGCCCGGCTGGTGCTGCCGCCGCCGTCGTCGATCGCGTTGTTCCTGGTCCACCGCTGGCTCGACGGGCACTGCTGAGGGCGCCGTCGTGCGGTCCCGGCTCGTGGCCGCCGTTGCCGCGACGGTCACGAGCCGGGAACACGGACCGTCGTGGTCGGCTGGGCAAGGAACGCGGCGGGGGAGCCGGTCCGGCCACGACGGACGTCTGTGGGTCAGCTGCCGCGGTCGGCGGGCGCGGCTCGCCGGTGGCGGGTCGGCTCGTCGAGCGGGAGCACCTTGACCCGCTGTTTCCCGCACCGGACCGCGCCGACCGTGGACAGGGCGCGGGCCAGCAGCAGCGCGGCGTCGCGGTCCTCGGCGTGCACGATCTGTCGGCGCGGTTCGGGCGTGGTGGTCTCGTCCCGCAGGCGGCCACCGCACGCCCAGGCGGCGGCGATGTCCACGTCGGCGGCGGCGCGGATGTCGGTGCGAACGATCAGGAAACGCATGTGGGTCTCCGGATGAACCGCGACGGTGTGGGAACGGGTGGAAGTTCCACGTCACTCTGCCGTCATGTTACGCCCCGTGAAGGACTCGGCAAGTGAAACGCGCCTATTGGTTCGCAGCCTCGTCCGATCAGCGGATGCCTGGTCAGCGCGGCGGTGGGGCGCGGCGGGGGAGGCGGAGACGCGGCGGTGGGGGTGCGGCGGGGCAGGCGGAGACGCGGCGGGGGAAGGCGAGGGGCGGGGCGGAGACGCGGCGGGGAAGGGCGAGGGCGGGGCGGAGACGCGGCGGGGCCGCCGGCACCGTGCCGGCGGCCCCGCTACGGTCGACGGCTCAGTTCAGATCGAACTGTCCGTTCTTCGCGCCGGCGATGAAGCCCAGCCACCCCGCGCGGTTGAACAGCAGCACCGGGCCGCCCTGGTCCTTGCTGTCGCGCAGGGCCACCGCCGCCGGGCCCGTCCCCAGTGGCGCGACCTCGACGCAGTTCGAGGTCTGGCTGCGGGTGCTCTTGCGCCACGGGGCGTCGGCGAGCTGCGTGTGCGGGGACGGCGTGTTGCGGATCTCGTTCATCGTTTCACTCCTGAGGTGAACTGCACCGATGGAACGAGTGGCGCCGCACGACCCGACGGTGGTGCCCCCGTGATCACCGTTCCGTCAGGCGCCCCGAGTGCCGGCGGCGTTGGGCCGGCGCCGTTGCCGGGCCGTACGCCACCGTGGACGCGGCCGTACCGGGCAGCCGTCCCGTCGCCTCGATCAGCCAGGAGAGGGTGTCCGATGCGGAGAGTGCCGCCGTGCATAACCACTCGAAGACCACTTTATAGCGATTTAGCGCGTTTACCTCGGTCGACATGACGTCGGTGAACCCACCTTCGATGGCCAGCGTCTCCGGATCGAGCGGGTCGGCGAACCGGTAGACGGAGAACGCCGTCGGCGGGAGGTACCAGCCGCCGATCTGGGTGTCGCGGGGCAGCACGTGCAGCGTGATGTTGGGCAGCAGGGCCAGCTCGCAGAGCTGCGTCAGCTGCTCGTGCAGCACGTCGGGCGGCCCGGCCCGGCCGCCGAGCGCCGCCTCCTCCAGCACGGCCGTGTAGCGGGGCGCGTCGGGCGTGCGGGTCAGCAGCGACTGGCGGGCCAGCCGCGCCCTGACCTCGGTGTCGATGTCCTCCCCGGCCTCCGGGTCGCCCGCCTCCTCGCCGACCTGGCGGGCCGAGGCGATCCGCACCGAGGCGTACCCCGCCGTCTGGAGCAGGCCCGGCACCAGGACCGGGTTGTATTCGGAGATCTCCGCGCAGCCCGCCTCCAGCTCGGCGAAGCTGCGCTGCTGCTGGGTCATCACCGGGTAGTTCTTCAGCCAGCCGCGCATGTCGCCGGCCTCCTGGGTGATGCCGAGGAGCTCGTCGCGCAGCGCCTGGCCGGCGCCGTAGAGGTCGAGCAGCACGCGCACGTCGTCGGGATCCGGACGGCTGCGGCCGTTCTCCAGGCGGGACAGTTTGGACGCGGAGGCCCAGCCGATCCGCTCGATGACCTGGTCCCCGGTGAGACCGCTGGCCTCGCGCAGCCGGCGCAGTTCGGTGCCCAGCCTGCGGCGTCGCAGGATCGGGCTGGGTGAGGCAGGAGGCACGACGTCCTCTTTTCCCGTGGACCGCCGCGGACGCGACGGTAACTGTATGAAATTCGCCCCCCACGGTCAGTATGGACGGCGCAACCCCCGCCGGAGGTCCCGGCGGGGGCGTGTCTCGCAGAAAAGAGGACCGTGGGAGGGGAGTGGCGGCCGGCACGGCGCCGTCCCCGACCCGACCTCGCAACCGACCGCGAGGCGCGTACCACCCCGCCGGAGGGACCCCCATGCGCACCGTCCTGCGCCGCCCGGATTTCCGCCTGCTCTTCGGCGGCCTGCTCGCCAGCATGGCCGCCGAGTCGATCCTGCTGCTCGCCCTCGCCATCTGGGTGAAGGACCTGACCGGATCGGACGGGCTGGCCGGCGCCACCATCTTCGCCGTCATCGCGCCGATGACGCTGGCCCCGCTGGTCGGGTGGTTCGTCGACCGCTACCCGCGCCGCCCGTTCTTCGTGGCGGCGAACCTGGTGACGGCGGCGCTGCTCACCCCGCTGTTCGCCGTCCGGGACCGCGCCGACGTGTGGATCATCTACGCGGTGGCGGCCCTGTACGGGCTGTCGTACATCACGCTCAGCGCCGCGCTCAGCGGCCTCATCCGGCAGCTCGTGCCGCTCGACCTGCTGGCCGAGGCGAACGGCGTGCTGCAGACCGTACGCCAGGGGCTGCGGCTGATCGGCCCGCTGGCCGGCGCCGGCCTCTACGCCGCCGTGGGCGGATGGATGCTCGCCGCGATCGGGATGGCGGGCTTCCTCTCGGCGGCCGCCGTGGTCGGGGCGCTGCGCACGACGGACGCCAGGCCGGCCGGGCCGGGGCTGCGCTGGCCCGCCGAGGTGGGCGCCGGGCTGCGGCACCTCGCCGGGGAGCCGGCGCTGCGCCGGGCGCTGCTGGGCTACGGGCTCGGTTCGCTGGCGATGGGCTTCACCGAGTCGCTGATCTTCGCCTACGTCGACCGGGGCCTGGGCCGGGACGCCGCGTTCGTCGGCGTGCTGGTCACCGTGCAGGGGATCGGCGGGCTGATCGGCGGCCTGCTCTCCCCGGCGGTGGTGCGCCGGGCCGGCGAGGTGGGCACGCTCGCCGCCGGGGTGGCGTTCTTCGGGCCGGCGTCGCTGGCGCTGGCGTACCCCAGTCTCTGGCTCGGCTTCGTCGCGGTGCTGCTGGCCGGGGTGTCGCTGCCGCTGACCATGGTCGGGCTGCACACGCTCATCCAGCGGCGTACCCCCGCCGGCCTGCTCGGTCGGGTCGCCGCGGCGTCGGAGGCCGTGGTGAGCGGCCCGCAGGCGCTCTCCATCGGCGCCGGGGCGCTGCTCGTCGGGGTGCTGGACTACCGCGTGCTCTTCGCGCTGATCGGCGTGGCCACCCTGCTCGCCGGCGGTTACCTCTGGCACGGCCGCACCCTCACCCGGCCCCCGGCGCGCGCCGTCCCCGCCCACCGGATCCCCGCCACCCGGCCGACGGCCCCCACCGTTGCCGTCCCGGCCCCGCGCCGCCCCGCCGACGAGCGGGTCGTGGCCGCGACCCGCCGGCGGCGCGCGCGGTGACCGCCCGATCGGCGGCGGCGGTGACCGCCCGATCGACGGTGCCGGAGTCGTACCGCGGCGTCGTGGTGCGCGCCGAAGAGACCCGGATGTTCGACGGGATGGCCACCCGGGACAAGGACCCGCGCAAGGCG
>NZ_JBSGDY010000130.1:0-18539 GCF_053602615.1 Micromonospora sp. NPDC004336 | reverse complement strand
GCCGTGGGCCACCACCCCCCGGTGCCGGCCGACGCGGGTGGCGCCGGCCGCGATCACCCGGGGGCGGTCGAAGGCGAACGCCACACAGATCCCCGGGTACATGGCGGTCCGCACGAACCACCGGTCGCCGGGCGCGAGCCCCGCCACGACGAGGGTGTACGCGGACCCGTCCGGCCCGGTGCCGGCGAAGGCCAGCCAGGGCTCGGCGCTGCCGTTGACCGCCTCCTCCCCCTCGGCGGCTGCGGTGCGTACCCGGGCCGGTGTCGCGCTGGACGCCCGCCAGAAGAATCCGCCGTAGCCGGCGCCGCCGGGCCGACCGTTGGTGGCGGGGCTGCCCAGGGCGACGTCCCGGTCGGCGGGGGCGGTCAGCGCGTAGCCGACGTCGAGGGCCCAGGCCCGCTCGTCGAGCCGGTGGGCGGTCAGCTCCCGGCGCTCGGTGAGCAGCACCGCCCCGGCGGGGTCGCGCCACTGGAGGTGGTGGGCGAGCCGGTGCGGCTCCCGGGTCTCCCACCGGGTGTGCGCGATCCGGCCGTGGTCGTCGCGCCAGGTGTAGCCGACGTCGCGGACGTAGGTGCGCCCGCCCCAGAGGTTGGTGCCGTCGACGTCCTGCACGGCCAGGGACGCGCCGAGGTGCCAGACGTGGTCGGCCGGGAACGCGTCGGTGACCACCGTGCCGGCCAGGGTGCGCACCGGGTGCAGGTACGGGCGGGGCCCGTGGCGGAAGTCGATCGCCGGGTCGACGACGTACCGGGCCACGGGCACCCCGTCCACACTGAGCCGGGGGTCGTCGCCGGTCACGACTGGCCCACCGGGGCGGGCGCGGTCCGTCGGGCGACGGCGTGCAGGGCGGCGACCGCGTACCCGGCGAGGATGGGCACCGCGGCCGGGGTGACCAGGACGGCGAGCAGCGCGGCGACGGCGCTGACCCCGCCGGCGGCGGCCCAGGTGCCGGGGTGGGCGCGGCAGACGTCGGCGGCGCGCCGCGCGGCCTCCCGCCAGCCCCGCCCGCCGGCGCGGCCGATGTGCACCACGACGAGCGCGGCGTACCCGGTCAGGGCGGCGGCGACCAGCGTGGTGACCAGCAGCAGGGGCGCGCCGCCGGGGACCCGTCCGGTGGCCAGCGCGGCGACGTCCAGGGCGAGCAGGGCGAGGGCGGCGACCGTCAGCAGGCTGACCCCGGCGCCCGCCGGCAGCGCCCGGCCGAACCGGGTCAGGTTCTGCCGGGCGGAGGGCCAGGACCCGTCGGCGTACCGGTCGTGCACCGCCGCGCTCGCGGCGGCGACGGCCGCCGCCGCGGTGAGCACCGGCAGCGCCGCCAGCGTCGTCACGATGCCGAGCAGCGCCAGGTCCGTGGCGTCGGTGAGCACGTCCCGCCAGTCGCGGCGGGCCGGCGCGGCGTCCGGGCCCGGTGTGGCGTGTCGGCCCTGCCCGCCGTCCTGGCCCTGCCCGCCGTTCCGGTGCGGCCCGGAGGCCCGGTGCGGCGTCATCCCTTGAGCCCGCTGGTGTTGATGCCCTCGACCAGCATCCGCTGGAAGGCCACGAAGAACAGGAAGACCGGCAGCAGGGAGAGCACCGACATGGCGAACATCGGGCCGACGGCGCTCTGGCTGGTCGAGTCGATGAACAGGGTCAGCGCCACCGGCACGGTGTAGTCCTCGAGGTCGGAGAGGAAGACGAGCTGGCGGAAGAAGTCGTTCCAGGTCCAGATGAACGAGAAGATCGCCGTGGTGACCAGGGCGGGCCGGCTCAGCGGCAGGATGACGTGGCGGAAGATCCCGAATGCGTTCGCGCCGTCGATCTTGGCGGCCTCGTCGAGTTCGCGCGGGATGCCCCGCATGAACTGCACCATCAGGAAGACGAAGAACGCCTCGGTGGCCAGGAACTGCGGGATCAGCAGCGGCAGGTACGGCCACTCCCCGCCGACCAGGCCCAGGCTGCGGAAGAGGATGTACTGCGGCACGATCAGCACGTGGCCGGGGAGCAGCAGCGTCCCGATCATGACGGCGAACCAGACGCCGCGCAGCCGGAACCGCAGCCGGGCGAAGGCGTACGCGGCGAGCAGGCAGGAGACCGCGTTGCCGACGACGGTGAGCAGGCTGACCATGGCGCTGTTGAGGAAGAACCGGCCGAAGCTGAGGTCGAAGTTGGTCCACCCGTCGGCGTAGTTGCCGGGGGTGAACTCCCTCGGCAGCAGGCCGACGTTGTTGACGATCTCCTCCTGGCTCTTGAGCGACGTACCGATCATCCAGAACAGCGGGTAGAGCACGAGCGCGACGATCGCGACCAGGACGAGCAGGCGCAGGGCCTGCCCGCCGGCGGCGCGGCGCGGGCCGCGCCGCGCGGTCGTCGCCGGGGCTGCCGTGGCGGTCACCGGTCCTCCCCGTCGGAGTAGTGGACCCAGAAGCGTCCGGTGCTGAAGAAGATGGCGGTGATGACGGCGATGGCGACCAGGAAGACCCAGGCCATCGCGGAGGCGTAGCCCATCTCCAGGTCGGTGAAGCCGGTGATGTAGAGGTTGAGCGTGTACATCAGGGTGGAGTCGACCGGGCCGCCGGTGCCGTTGCTGAGCACGAACGCGGCGGTGAAGCCCTGGAAGCCGTTGATGGTCTCCAGCACGAGGTTGAAGAAGATCACCGGTGAGAGCATGGGCAGGGTGATGTTGACGAACTGCCGCCACCTGCCGGCGCCGTCGACGGCGGCGGCCTCGTAGAGCTCGGTGGGCACCTGCTTGAGGCCCGCCAGGAAGATCACCATGGGCGCGCCGAACTGCCAGACGGCGAGCACCATCAGGGTCTCCAGCGCCCAGTCGGGGTCGTTGACCCACGGCCTGCCCTCGATGCCGAAGACGCTCAGCAGCGAGTTGAACGCGCCCTCGCGGTTGAACATGTTGACCCAGACGATGGCCAGCGCGACGCTGCCGCCGAGCAGCGACGGCAGGTAGAACAGGCCGCGGAACAGCCCGACGCCGCGCCAGGCGCGGTTGAGCAGCAGGGCCACCCCGAGCGCGGCGGCGAGCTTCAGCGGCACGGCGACCAGGGCGAAGGTGAGCGTCACCCGCACGGAGTGCCAGTAGGACGGGTCGGCCGTGAACATCCGCTCGTAGTTGGCGAGGCCGACCCACTCGACCTCCGAGAAGGGGGTGAGGATGTCGTAGTTGGTGAAGCTCAGGTAGAGCGACAGGAGCATGGGTATCGCCGTGACGGCCAGCAGGCCGAGCAGCCAGGGCGACAGGAAGACGTAGCCGGCCAGACCGTCACCGTGCCGGGACCGCCCGACCCCGCGCCTGCCGGCGGGGGTCGGGACGGGTCCGGTACGTCGGGTCGGTCCGGGCGCCGTGGTCAGGGCCACGAACCGGTTCCTCTCCGTAGCGTCTCGGGTTCAGGCGATGGCGGACTTGCAGGCGGCGACGAACTGCTCCGCCGCCTGGGCGGGGGTGACCCGGCCGTACTGGACGTTCTCCGCGGCCTTGATCAGCTCAGACTTGACCTTGCTGTGGCCCTTGATCGGCACCTGCGGCGATTCGCCGAACTTCTGCGCCAGGTCGGACTCCACCTGGATCGACTGCTTCATGGCCGGGTCGGTGACGTCGTCGCTGACCACGCGGCGCAGGTCGAGGTTGGACGGCAGGCCCCGGTCGGTGCCGAGGATCTTGACGGCCTCGGGGTCGTTGACCAGGAAGTCGATCACGTCGACCGCCACGTCCCGGTGCCTGCTGCCCTTGAACACCGACCAGTACATGGAGGCGCGGGCCCACTGGGCGCTCGGGTCGCCGGGGTACGCGACGACGCCCAGTTCGTCCTTGGTGTTCTTCTTCAGCTCCGGCATCTGGTTGACCCAGACCCAGCTGGTGCCGGCCTTGCCGGTGACCACCAGCTGCTTGGTGATGTCGGTGGCGTTGCCCTCGTGGATGACGTCGGGGGTCGGGGTGGCGCCCCGGTCCCGGGCGCCCTTCCACAGGTCGAACCACTTCGTCACGTCCTCGGCGGTGAAACCGAGTTCCTTGCCCTTGTAGAGGTCCCTGCCCTGCTGGCGCAGCCACACCCAGAACGCCTTGTAGTCGGCGCTCGGGTCCTGGGTGCCGGGCACCCTGGTCCTCTTCGCGACCTGCTCGGCCCAGGCGATGTGCTCCTCCCAGGTCATCCCGGTGGTCGGCTCGGGCAGGCCGTTCTTCGTCAGCAGCGTCCTGTTGTAGACCAGGCCCTGGGTGTTCTCCCCCGCCGCCACGCCGGCGAGCTTGCCGTCGACCACGCCGTACTGCCAGAGGCTCTTGGGGAACCTGGAGACGTCGAGGTCGCCGGAGTCCTTGTGGGAGGTCAGGTCGAGGGTGGTGCTGCGGGAGGCGTACTCGGCCAGGTAGTTGTCGTCGATCTGGAAGATGTCCGGCGGGTTGCCGCCGGCGGTGAGGGTCGCCAGCTTGTCGAAGTAGCCCTGGTTGGCCTGCCAGGTCTTCTCGAAGGTGACGTTGGGGTGCTTCTTCGTGTAGAGGGCGAGGGCCTCCTCGGTGAGCTTGGCCCGGGCCTCACCGCCCCACCAGAAGATCGACAGCTTGACCGGGGCGTTCGGGTCGGTGCTGGCCTCGTCGTCGCCGCAGCCGGCGGCGCCGAGGACCAGGGGCAGGGCGACGACCGCGGCGAGGAGGCCGCGGATCAGTCGCCGTCGGGGGACGGGGGTACGGTGAACGGGCACGGCCGGCGTACCAGCGGTGGGGGGCGTTGCGGGGTGCATGTGCGCTCACTCCTTGGCGTTAGGAGGCGACGACACCGCCGGTGGTCGTGGTCGGGCGACCCGGGCCCGCAAGGCGATGCGGGCCCGGGGTTACCGACCCGGCCTCGGGGCGGGGCCGACCGTCAGCCGGCACGGCTGCGGTCGAGTCGCGGATGACCAGTTCGGTCTGGAGCATTACCTGTGCGGTGGTACGACGGTCGTCGCTGGCGCCGCTCCGGCCGCCGCCGCGTGAACCGCGTGCGGCGACGGCGTCGTGTTGCAGGAGCATGTCGACGGCCGTCCGCCCGGCGGCCGCGGTCGGCGTGGCCACCGTCGTCAACTTGGGCCGGGTCAGCCGGCTCAGGGTGATGTCGTCGATGCCGACGACGCTGACGTCCTGGGGGACGCGCAGCCCGATGGCGTCGAGTTCCTCGATGAGGCCGATCGCCATCAGGTCGTTGTAGGCGAGGACCGCGGTGACCTCGCTGCGGCGGACCTGTTCGGCGAGGGCTCCGCCGCCGGTCTCGGTGGGCGGGTTGGGCCCGAGCACGGTGAGTTCGGCGTCGCCGGCGCGGGCCGCGGCGCCGGCCGCACGCCGGATCTCCCGGCTGGTCCACGAGCCGCGCGGCCCGCTGAGCAGCGCGACGCGGCGGTGGCCGAGGCCGGTCAGGTGCTCGACGGCGGCGCGGGCGCCCTGGCCCACGTCCATGGTGACGCAGGGCAGGCCGGCGACCTGGCGGTTTATCACCACCAGCGGCACCTCGCGGCTGAGCTGCTCGATGAGGCTGTTGCTCATCCGCGGGCTGCACAGCAGCACCCCGTCGACCTGCTTGGCGAGGGCGTGGACCAGCTCCTCCTCGGCCACCGGGTCCTCGTTGGTGTCGGCCACGAAGACGTGGTAGTCGCGCTGCCGCGCCTGGCTCTCGGCCGCCTTGATCAGCGGCGGGAAGAACGGGTTGGCGATGTCCGCGATGATCAGGCCGATGTTGTGCGTACGGCCGGTGATGAGGGCGCGGGCGGCGCGGTTGGGCCGATAGCCGAGCTCCTCGGCGCAGGCCAGCACCCGGCCGCGGGTCTCGGGGTTGACCAGGTGCGGGGCCGAGAACGTGCGGGAGACCGTGGAGATGTGCACGCCGGAGGCCCGGGCGACGTCTCGGATGGTGGCTGGCACGGCGGGCCCTTCGTCCAGTGTGGCTGGGGTCACGTCAGGTGCCGCCAATTAATGCAAACGGTTGCGCCGGTGTCAACGGTGGACGGTTACGGCTGCGTTTCGGCAGCGCTCCCAGCATGCCTCCAAATCGCCATCAAGGCGGATCTATGCCACGGCTTTGACGTCGATCGTTGACTGAGCGACGCGACCCGTGGTTATTTCGCTGCAAACCTTTGCAGCATTCGGGGAGGCGGTCGCCATGTCGTCCAGAGCCGGTCGCCGGGTCCGCCACGCCCTCGTGGGCACCGGGTCCCGGGCCGAGATGTTCGTCCGGTCGCTGGTGCGCGACCACGCCGACACGGCCGAGCTGGTCGCGTTCGCCGACGTCAACCAGGCCCGCATGGCCGCCCACAACCGGTGGCTCGGCGAGCTGGGCCACCCGCCGGTGCCGACGTACCGGGCCGGGGACCTGGCGGCGATGCTCGACCGGGAACGCGTGGACGTACTGGTGGTGACCAGCGTGGACGACACCCACGCCGCGCACGTCGACACGGCGCTGCGGGCCGGCTGCGACGTGATCACCGAGAAGCCGATGACCGTCGACGTGGCGGGCTGCCGGCGGATCCTGGACGCCGTCGCCGAGACCGGCCGGCAGGTCCGGGTCGCCTTCAACTACCGCTACAACCCGCTGCACGAGAGGCTGCGCGAGCTCATCGCCGAGGGCGCCGTCGGCGAGGTGGGCTCGGTGCACTTCGAGTGGCTGCTCGACGTGCGGCACGGCGCGGACTACTTCCGCCGCTGGCACCGCGACAAGGCGCACTCGGGCGGGCTGCTGGTGCACAAGGCCGGCCACCACTTCGACCTGGTCAACTGGTGGCTCGACGCCACCCCCGTCGAGGTGTACGCGGCCGGCCGGCTGTTCTTCTACGGCGAGGCCGGCCGCCGGCACGGCTACGCCCGCGACTACGACCGGGCGCACGGCTCCCCCGCCGCCGCCGACGACCCGTTCGCGCTGCGCCTCGACGCGCACCCGAAGCTGCGCGAGCTCTACCTCGACGCCGAGGCCGAGGACGGCTACCACCGCGACCGCAACGTCTTCGCCCCCGGCGTGACCATCGAGGACGACATGGCGATGCTCGCCCGCTACTCCACCGGCGCGACGATGACCTACCACCTCACCGCGTACGCCCCCTACGAGGGCTACCGGGTGATGGTCAACGGCAGCCGGGGCCGCCTGGAGCTGGAGGTGGTGGAGAGCGACCACGTCAGCCCGGCCGCTGCCGGCGCGCTCAAGGGCGCCGCGCTGCACGGCGACGAGGCCGCCGTCGAGTCCGGCTCCGCCACGCTGACCCTGCGCCCGTACTGGGCGCCGCCGCGGGCCGTACCCGTGGCCGGGCGCACCCGGTCCGGGCACGGCGGCGCCGACGCCCGGATGACCCGGGTCCTCCTCGGCGGCGAGCCGGACCCCCTCGGGCACACGGCCACCGCCCGCGACGGCGCCCTCGCCCTGCTCACCGGGCTGGCCGCGAACCGTTCCCTCGCCACCGGCGCCCCGGTCCGGGTCGCCGACCTGCTCGACCTCCCCTGAGCCGCGAACACCCCCCGAGGAGCCCCATCCGTGCCCACGACCGACCTGCTCTTCCCCGCCGACCCCGCGCAGCGCGCGGTGGCCCGCCGGCTGTACGCGCTGGCCGCGCCCCAGCCGATCATCTCCCCGCACGGGCACGTCGACCCGGCGATCCTGGCCGAGGACCGCCCCTTCCCCGACCCGGCGCGGCTGCTCATCGTGCCCGACCACTACCTCACCCGGATGCTGCTCAGCCAGGGCGTTCCCCCGGCCGACCTGGGGGTGCCCACGGTCGACGGCAGCCCCACGGAGACCGACGGCCGGGTCATCTGGCGGCGCTTCGCCGCGCACTGGCACCTGTTCCGCGGCACCCCGTCGCGGCTGTGGCTGGAGCAGACCTTCCGCGACGTGTTCGGGGTCCACACCCCGCTCTCGCCGGCCACCGCCGACGCCGTCTACGACGAGCTGGCGGCCCGCCTCGTCGAGCCGGAGTTCCGGCCCCGGGCGCTGTTCGAACGGTTCGGCATCGAGGTCCTCGCCACCACCGAGTCGCCGCTGGACGACCTCGGGCAGCACGCGAAGCTCGCCGCCGACGGCTGGGGCGGGCCGGGCGGTCGGGTGATCACCACGTTCCGCCCCGACAACGTGGCCGACATGGAGTTCGACGGCTGGGCCGGCAACGTCGCCCGGCTCGGCGAGATCGCCGGCGAGGACACCGGCACGTACGCCGGCTACCTGGCGGCGCTGCGCCGGCGGCGGGAGGCCTTCGTCGCGGCCGGGGCCACCTCGACCGACCACGGCCACCCCACCGCCCGCACCCTCGACCTGGGCGCGGACGAGGCGGCGCGGCTCTACGACCGGGGCCTGCGCGGGCTCGCCGACGCCGCCGACGCGGAGGCGTTCCGGGCGCACATGCTGCTGGAGTTCGCCCGGATGTCGCTGGACGACGGCCTCGTCATGCAGCTGCACCCGGGCGCGGTACGCAACCACAACCGCCAGCTCTACGCGCGCCACGGCCGCGACGTCGGCGGCGACCTGCCGCAGGCCACCGAGTACCTGCACGCGTTGACCCCGCTGCTGGACGCGTACGGCAACGACCCCCGGCTACGCGTGGTGCTCTACACCCTCGACGAGTACACCTTCACCCGGGAACTCGCGCCGCTGGCGGGCGGGTACGCCGCCCTCTACCTGGGCGCGCCCTGGTGGTTCCTGGACTCGCCGGAGGTGCTGCGCCGGTTCCGGGAGTCCGTCACCGAGTCGGCGGGCTTCTACAACACCGCCGGGTTCGTCGACGACACCCGCGCGTTCTGCTCCATCCCCGTACGCCACGACGTGGCCCGCCGGGTCGACGCCGCCTACCTGGCCCGGCTGGTCACCGAGCACCGCCTCGGCGAGGACGAGGCCGCCGAGACCGTCGTCGACCTGGCGTACCGGCTGCCGAAGAAGGTCTTCAAGATCGGAGAGAGCCTGCTGTGAGTGTCACCGTCACCGCCGTCGACGTGCACGACGTACGGTTCCCGACCGCCGCCGCCGGCGACGGCTCGGACGCGATCAACCGGGGCGACTACTCGGCCAGCTACGTCGAGCTGCGCACCGACGCCGGCGTCACCGGGGCCGGGTTCACCTTCACCAACGGCCGCGGCAACGAGCTGACCTGCGCCGCGATCCGCGCCCTCGCCCACCACGTGACCGGCCGCACCGTCGAGGAGATCTTCGCCGACCCGGTGGCGTTCTGGCGCTCGCTCAGCGCCGACGTGCAGCTGCGCTGGCTGGGCCCGGAGAAGGGGGTCATCCACATGGCCACCGGCGCGCTGGTCAACGCGGTCTGGGACCTGCGGGCCAAGCTGGCCGGCAAGCCGATGTGGCAACTGCTCGCCGAGCTGCCCACCGAGGAGCTGGTGGCCAGCGTCGACTTCCACCACATCACCGACGCCATCACCCCCGGCGAGGCGACGGCCATCCTCGACAAGGGGCTGGTCGGGCTCGACGAGCGCCGCGCCGCGCTGGCCCGCGACGGCTTCCCCTCGTACACCACCTCGGTGGGGTGGCTGGGCTACCCCGACGACAAGGTCCGGGCGCTGACCCGGCAGGCGTACGCGCAGGGGTGGCGGGCGATGAAGATGAAGGTCGGCGGCCCGCCCGCCGACGACCTGCGCCGGGCACGGATCATCCGGGCCGAGATCGGGCCGGACGCGCTGCTGATGATGGACGCCAACCAGGTGTGGGACGTCGACGAGGCGATCACCAACATGGCGGCGCTGGCGGAGGTGGACCCGTACTGGATCGAGGAGCCGACGCACGCCGACGACATCCTCGGCCACGCCCGCATCGCCCGGGCCGTGACCGGGCTGACCGGTGGGCGGTGCCGGGTCGCCACCGGCGAGGTGGCCGCCAACCGGGTCGTCTTCAAGCAGCTGCTCCAGGCCGAGGCGATCGGCGTGATGCAGATCGACGCCTGCCGGGTCGGCGGCGTCAACGAGGTCCTCGCCGAGATCCTGCTGGCGGCGAAGTTCGGGGTGCCGATCTGCCCGCACGCCGGCGGCGTGGGCCTGTGCGAGTACGTGCAGCACCTCGCCGTCTTCGACTACCTGCGCGTCGGCACCAGCCTCGACGGCCGGATGGTCGAGTACGTCGACCACCTGCACGAGCACTTCGTCGACCCGGTGCGCACCCGTGGGGGCCGCTACCTGCTGCCGGAGGCACCCGGCTACAGCTCCACCATCAGGCCGGAGTCGATCGCCGAGTTCCGCTTCCCGGACGGGCCGGCGTGGCGGTGAGCGTGGGCGCCGGCCGGCTCGGCCTCGGGACGCTGCGCCGGCTGCCGACCGACAGCCGCCCGCTGCTGCGCCCCGGCACCGTGCCGGCCGGGATCGTCCACCTCGGGCTGGGCGCGTTCCACCGCGCCCACCAGGCCGTCTACACCGAGGAGGCGGTGGCGCGGGCCGGCGGCGACTGGGGCATCGTCGGCGTCGCGCCGCGCAGCCCGGACGTGGTGGCGGCGCTGGCCGCGCAGGACAACCTGTTCAGCGTCACCACCACCAGCGCGCGGGGGCGCCACACCCGGGTCGTCGGCGCGCTGGCCGGCACGCGGCACGCCGCCGCCGACCCGGCCGCCGTGGTGGCGCTGCTGGCCGACCCGGCGATCCGGGTGGTCACCCTGACCATCACCGAGAAGGCGTACCAGCTCGATCCGGTGACCGGACGGCTGCGGCCCGACCCGCAGGTCGCCGCCGACCTGTGCACCGACCGGCCGCCGGTCACCGTGCCGGGCCTGCTGCTGCGCGGGCTGCTCGCCCGCGCCGCCGCGCAGGGCCCGCCGCTGGCCCTGGTCAGCTGCGACAACCTGCCCGCGAACGGCCGCCGGCTGCGCGGCCTGGTCGAGCAGTCGCTGGCGTACGCGGGGGCGCCCGAGCCGCTGGCCGACCGGGTACGCGGGGGCGTCAGCTTCCCCGGCACGATGGTGGACCGGATCGTGCCGGCCAGCACGGCGCAGACCCTCGCCGACGCCGAACGCGCGCTGGGGGTCGTCGACCTGGCGGCCGTGGTCGCCGAGCCGTACCGGCAGTGGGTCGTGGAGGACGACTTCCCGGGCGGCCGGCCCGACTGGGAGCGGGCCGGCGCGGTGCTCACCGACGACGCGGGCCCCTGGGAGCGGCTGAAGCTGCGCGCCCTCAACGGGGTGCACTCGGCCGCCGCGTACCTGGGGGCCGTCGCGGGTCGGGAGACGATCGCCGACGCGCTGGCCGTGCCGCACCTGACGACGGTGCTGCGCCGGCTGGTCGCCGAGGACGTGGCCGCCAGCTTCGACCCGCCCGAGGGCGTCTCGGTCGTCGCGTACGGCGAGGAGGTGCTGGCCCGGTTCGCCAACCCGGCGATCCACCACCGCACCCTCCAGGTGGCGACGGACGGCTCGCAGAAGCTGCCGCAGCGGGTGCTGCACACGATCGCCGACCTGCGGGCCGCCGGGCGCCCGGCGCGCTGGGCGACGCTGGTGGTGGCCGCCTGGCTGCGCTTCGCGCTCGGGCACGCCGACGACGGCACCCCGCTGCCGCTGGCCGACCCGCTCGCCGAGAAGATCCGCGCGGCGCTCGCCGCCGCCCCACGGACCCCGGCGGGGACCGTCGACGCGGTGTTCGCGCTGCGCGAGGTCTTTCCCGCCGAGGTGGCCGAGGACGACGAGATCCGCGCGGAGGTGACCGGCTGGCTGGCCGCGCTGGAGCACCACGGGGTCGCCGCGACGCTGGCCGGTGCCCGGTGACGGCCGGCGCGGAGCGTGCCTCCCACGCGACCACAACCGGCGCGGGACGCGCGACCCCGGGCGCGGAGCGGGAGACGTACGCGGCGGGGGCCGGCGCGGGACGAAAGACGCGCGGGACGGAGACCGGCGCGGGATGCGCGGCTCCCGGCGCGGGACGGCGGACGCGCGCGGCGGGGGGCGTGCCGAGGGTGGCGATCGTCGGGGCCAACGGGCACGGGCGGTGGCACCGGCGGGTCGTCGCCCCGCTGCACGCCGCCGGGCGGCTGCGGCTGGTCGCCCTGGTGGACGTACGCCCGGTCGAGGACGACCCGGCGGCGCCGGTGCCGGACGGCACGCTTGTCGGCACCGACCACCGGGAGATGCTGCGGGCGGCCCGGCCGGACGTGGTGGTGGTCTGCACCCCGCCGCACACCCACCTGCCGATCGCCCTGGACTGCCTCGCCGCCGGCGCCGACCTGCTGCTGGAGAAGCCCCCGGTGCTGTCCACCGCCGAGCACCGGGAGCTGGCCGCCGCCCTCGCGGCGACGGGCCGGGCGTGCCAGGTCGGCTTCCAGGCGCTCGGCTCGGCGGCGCTGGCCCGGCTGACCGACGCGGTCCGGGCCGGGCGGCTCGGCGACGTCACCGGCATCGCGACGGTGGCGGCCTGGCAGCGCCCCGACGGCTACTACGCGCGGGCGCCCTGGGCCGGGCGGCGGACGCTGCACGGCCGGCCGGTGCTCGACGGCGCCCTGGCCAACCCGCTGGCGCACGCGGTCATGCAGTGCCTGGCGGTGGCCGAGGCGGCGGCCGGGGACGGACCGGTGCGGCCGGTGCGCGTCGAGGTGGAGCGCTACCGGGTCCGGCCGATCGAGGTGGACGACACGGCGACCCTGCGGGTGCTGTCCCGCTCGGGGCCGCCGGTCGTCGCGGCGGTGACCCTGGCCGGCGAGGACTTCGTCGCCGGCGAGGTGATCGTGACCGGCACCGCCGGCCGCGCCGTGCTGGAGTACCCGACCGACCGGCTGCTGTTGCCCGGCGACGCCGGCCCGCGCGAGGTGCCGGGCCGGCGCGGGCTGCTGGAGAACCTCCTCGCCCACCGGGCCGACCCGGCGGGCGTGCCGCTGATCGCGCCGCTGGCCCGCACGGCGCCGTTCACGGCGGTGCTGGAGGCGGTCACCGCCGCGCCGGAGCCGACGCCGCTCGGCGGGGATCTCGTCACCGCCACCGGCACCGGCGCGGAGCGGGTGCTGACCGTGCGCGGCGTCAACCGGCTGCTGCGCCGGGCCGCCGACGAGGGTGCGCTGCTGTCGGAGCTGGGGGTGCCCTGGGCGACGCGACCGTACCGCCGGGACCTGGAGCGGGCGGAAGGGACCGCGAGCGACTGACCGACCGCGCGACCGGACCCGACCTCGCGCGCCGGTCGTCGGGCACCGGCCCCTGATCGCGGAGGTCCGGGCGACCCTCCACCCGGGAATCCTGCAACAGACCTGCACACGGGCGGCATTGACCCTCGTCTTTCCCGGGCCATAGTCTGACTACGCGGGCAAGCGCTTTCCACGCCATCGGAACAGCCCCGCCGCGCCACGTCGGACCCCGGGCGTCCGGCGCGCCGGCCGGCGGGCACCGGCCCCGGTCACATCCGTCCCGGCCCTCGTTCGGGCCGACCGGCCGCGGGCCCTCACACCGAACCCCCTCCGAGGAGAAGCATCGTGCAACTGACACGTACCCCCAGACGGGCGCTGGCGGTGGCCGTCACCGCCGGGGCGACCGCGCTCGCACTGGCCGCTGTCGTTCGCCTCGTCGAGCAGCCTGGTGGGGCTGACCGCCCGGGCCTCCAGCAGCACGAAGATGTACCGCCTGGCCCTGCTCGGCTCCGGCCGGGCCGAGTTGCAGGCGGTCAACGGCAGCCAGATCGCCACGATCGGCTCCGCGTCGCTGGGGGCCGCCGCCGGCTCCTGGTACACGCTGCGGATCGAGACCGCCGGCAGCACCGTCCGCGGATTCGTCAACGGCACGCAGATCGGCTCCGGCACGTCCGGCCTGGTCGCCGCCGGACGGATCGGGCTGGTCACGGCGTACGCCACCGGCAGCTTCGACGACGTGGCCGTGGACTCGTCGGGCGGGTCCACCCCGACCACCCCGCCGTCGACCACCGCACCCCCGACCACCGCTCCCCCGACCACGCCCCCGCCGACCACATTCCCGCCGACCACTCCGCCGCCGGCGAACTGGCCCACGCCCACCGGCCAGGTCAAGGTCGACGCCACCATCGACGTCCCGACCAGCCTCGACGGCGGGCTCAAGCGCTACTACGGCATCGGCGACGGCGGGCAGGGCGAGAGCCAGGACCCGATGTTCGTGCTCGCGCCCGGGGCCACCCTGCGCAACGTGATCATCGGGGCGCCGGCCGGCGACGGCGTGCACTGCGAGGGCAACTGCACGCTGGTCAACGTGTGGTGGGAGGACGTCGGCGAGGACGCCGCCACCTTCCGCGGCGGCAGCACGTACACGGTGGACGGCGACGGGGCCCGCTCGGCCAGCGACAAGGTGTTCCAGCACAACGGGCCGGGCACCGTCCACATCCGCAACTTCCGGGTGGAGAGCTCGGGCAAGCTCTACCGGGCCTGCGGCAACTGCTCCACCTCCTACCAGCGGCACGTGGTGATGGACAACGTCACCGCCACCTCGACAAAGGTGCTGGCCGGCATCAACACCAACTGGGGCGACACGGCCCGGTTCAGCCGGATCACCATCCTCAACGACCCGGACCGCACGACCCGGATCTGCGTGAAGTACAAGGGCGTGCCGAAGGGCAGCGAGCCGACCGAGATCGGCGAGGGCGCGGACGGCGTGAACTGCCTCTACTCCCCCTCGGACATCACCTGGCGGTAGCCCTGCCCGAAGGCGGTGGCCCCGCCGACGGCGTACCGGCCGTCGACGGGGCCACCGTGCGGGGTCACCCGTCCCGCGCGCCGCGCGACGGCGGCGGTAGCGTGGCGCCACACCACGGCCGGTGGGGCGGACTCCCCGCCGGCGTGGCGCTCGCGATCGTACGGAGGAGGGTGCATGTCCCACGGCGAGGAGCCGTTCGCGGCGCGCGAGGACGCGACCTCGCGGCCCAGCTTCGACCTGACGCTGCGCGGCTACGACAAACGGCAGGTCGACCGGTACGTCGAACGCGTCGACGGCGAGCTGTCGGCTCTGGCCGCCGAGCGGGAACGGGCCTCGGGGCAGGTGCGGGACCTGACCGCCGAGCTGCACCGGCTGCGGGCGGAGGTGACCGAGCTGCGCGAGCGGCCGGCCCAGCCGGACCGGGCGTCCTTCCGGGACCTCGGCCCGATGGTCGACCAGATCCTGGCCCTGGCGGAGAAGCAGGCCGGCGTCATCACCGACGCCGCCGACCAGCGCGCCGCCGAGCTGCACGCCGAGGCGGAGCAGGCGCTCGCCCAGGCCCGGGAACAGGCGACGACGACGCTGCGCGAGCTGGCGGAGGAGACGGCGGCCCGGCGGGCCGAGGACGAACGCGAGCACGAGGAGCGCCGCGCCAACGCCCAGGCCGAGCTGACCCGGATCCGGGAGGCGGCGGAGCGGCTGCGGGCCGCCGGCGAGGCGGCGCACGACCACGCCCTCCAGGAGGCCAGGCGGATCGACGAGCAGAGCACCCAGCAGCTCGAACAGGCCCGCGCCGAGGCCGAGGCGTTCCTGACCTCGGCCCGCGCCCAGATCCAGCAGGAGGTGCAGGCGGCGCGCGCCAAGACCCAGCAGGAGCTGGGCCAGTGGCAGGCCGGCGTGGAGCGGGAGATCAACGAGCGGCGCTCCGCCGCCGAGCAGGAGATCACCGAGCAGTTCGCGGCGGCCGAGCGGGAGCTGGCCGGCCAGCGCGCGGCGGCGGAGCAGGAGATCGCGACGCTGATCGCCGAGGCGCAGCAGTACGCGGCCAAGGTCCGCCAGCACGCCGACGAGCAGGCCGCGACGCACCAGCAGCAGCTCGTCGCCGCGCAGCAGGGCATCCGGGACCGCCGGGAGGCGCTGGGCCGGTTGCAGGCCGAGCTGGACGCGGCGCAGCAGCAGCTCGCCCAGGCGCGGCAGGAGAGCGACGGCGCCGAGCGCGAGTTCGCCGAGCTCCAGCAGCGTCTCGTCGAGACCCGGCAGGAACTGGCCGACGAGCTGCGCCGGCTCGACGAGGCGCGACGGGCGGCGGACTCCGCCGAGCAGCACGCCAAGGAGGTCCGCGCCCGGGTGAAGCGGGAGGCGAAGCGGGTGGCGGACCTGGCCGCCGCGGCGGTCATGGCCGCCGCCACGGGCGGCGCGGAGACGGCCGAGTACCCGCAGGTCGCCGCCCGGCCGCGCGTCGACCGGCCGGCGCCGGCCGTCGCCACGGTGGCGGACGACGCCGGCGACGCGGCGACCGGGGCCGACGACGCGCCGGGGGCCTCGGCCGACGACGGGCGGGAGCCGGCCCGCGCCACGGCGCAGCCCCTGGCGGACCCGGTGGTGGCGGCCGGCTGACCCGTCTGCCCGCGGAGCGGGCGAGCACGTCGCGGTCCAGGCCGCGCACGTGCTGCGGGCGCACTGGTCCAACCAGTTGACGGGTTGATGTGTGCTGCGCCACACTCCTCGGCATGGACTTCGCCCCCGTCCCCCGCTCCTCGGTCTCCGACCACGTCTTCGGCCAGATCCGCGACGCCGTCGTCCGCGGCTCCTACCGCCCCGACGAGGCGCTGCCCGGCGAGCGGGAGCTGGCCGCCACCTTCGGAGTCAACCGGCACGCCGTCCGCGAGGCCCTGCGCCGGTTGCAGCAGCTCGGCCTCGTCCGGGTCAGCCAGGGCGGCGCCACCCGGGTGCTGGACTGGCGGGTGCACGCCGGGCTCGACCTCGCCCTCTCCCTCACCCGCTCCCACGACGCCCTGCCGGTGGACACGCTGGTGCGGGACATGCTGGAGATGCGGGCCTGCATCGGCGTCGACGCGGCCCGGCTCTGCGCCGAGCGCGGCGACCCGGCGACCCGGGCGGCGATCCTGCGGGCCGTCGAGGAGTACGCGGGGCTCGCGCCGGACCTGACCGGGATGGGCGAGGCCACCATCATGCTCTGGCGGCACGTCGTCGCCGGCTCCGGCAACACCGCCTACCTGCTGGCCTTCAACAGCCTGGTGGCCGGCGCGCTCGCCGTCGGCGAGGTCCCGCCGGAGCGGCGCGCGGCGGAGCTGCTCGACGTCGCGGGCCACCGCCGGCTCGCCGACGCGATCGTCACCGGCCGCGCCTCCGACGCCGCCCGGGAGGCGCACGCCCTGCTCACCGCCCCCCTCACCACCCTCACCACACCGCCGAGAAGGGAAGCCCGGGCATGATCCCCGCCGTGCTCTACGCCGTACCGGCGTTCCTGCTCCTCATCGCCGTCGAGGCGCTGTCCTACCGGTTCGCCCCCGACGACGACGAACGCGGTTACGAGCTGCGCGACACCGCCACCAGCCTGACCATGGGTGCCGGCAGCCAGGTCATCGGCGTGCCGTGGAAGCTGCTGACGATCGGCCTGTACGCCGCCGCGTACACGGTCGCGCCGGTGCAGCTCTCGCCCACCAGCGTCTGGACCTGGGTCCTGCTGTTCTTCGCCGACGACCTGGCCTACTACTGGTTCCACCGCTCCCACCACGAGGTGCGGCTGCTCTGGGCCGGGCACGTCGTGCACCACTCCAGCGTGTTCTTCAACCTCTCCACGGCGCTGCGGCAGAGCTGGACGCCGATGACGTCGGTGCCGTTCTGGCTCGGCCTGGCGCTGCTCGGCATCCCGCCGTGGATGATCTTCCTCCAGCAGTCGGTCAGCCTGCTGTACCAGTTCTTCCTGCACACCGAGCGGGTCACCGTGCTGCCCCGGCCCATCGAGTGGATCTTCAACACGCCGTCGCACCACCGGGTCCACCACGGCGCCAACGCCGAATACCTCGACCGCAACTACGGCGGCATCCTCATCGTCTGGGACCGGCTGTTCGGCACCTTCGAGCCCGAGCGCGCCGCCGTCCGATACGGGCTGACGAAGAACATCGACACCTACAACCCGCTGCGCGTGGCGACCCACGAGTACCGGGCGATCTGGGCCGACGCCCGGGCCGCCTCGTCCTGGCGGCACCGCCTCGGCTACGTGCTCGGCCGACCGGGCTGGCAGCCCGCCCCCCACGCGCAGCCGGTCGTCGCCCGATGAGGCGCCTCTGGCCGTTCGGCGTCGTGGCCGCCGTCGAGCTGGTCGGCGTCGCGACCGACCTGAGCGTCCTGCAGTGGCTGGCCAAGCCCCTGCTCGCGCCGCTGCTGCTGGCGTACCTGCTGCGGGTGCGCCGCCGCGTCGACGGCGTCGCCGTCGGGCTGGTCTTCGCCACCGGCGGCGACATCGCGCTGCTGCTCTCCGGGGACACTGCCTTCCTCGTCGGCATGGGCTGCTTCCTCGTCACCCAGACCGCCTTCCTGGCCGCCTTCCTGCGCCACCGCCGGCCGCCGGCCGTCGGCCTGATCATCTACCTTGCCCTGTGGGCGGTGGTGAACCTGCTGCTGTGGCAGGCCCTCGGTCCGCTACGGCTGCCGGTCCTTGGCTACAGCCTCGCCCTGAGCCTGATGGCCGCCGCCGCGAACGGCGTCTCCCGACGGGTGGCCCTGGGCGGGGGCCTGTTCCTCTTCTCCGACCTGCTGATCGGCCTGGACGCCGTGGACGTGCGGATCCCCGGCCACGGCCTGGCGGTGATGATCACCTACATCGCGGCCCTGCTGCTCATCACCACCGGGTGGGTCCGGGCCACCGGCCGCGCCCCGGGCGTCACCGGCGGCGGCGACCCCGCCCGCTTCCCCGGGCCGGTGCCGGGCAACGCCCGGTAGCCGACGACCCTCCGCGCCCGCCG